>CAZZNC010000037.1:0-11600 GCA_964655405.1 uncultured Anaerolineaceae bacterium
TAACGAAGGAGACAATGGCGCGCGCCGTTATGAGGTGCGTCCGGTCTATCAAGACGTGCAGCCAACCGTGATCTTCGGCGTGCACACTTGCGATATGCACGGCATCCAGCTTTACGACAAGGTGTTCGCCGAAGGCTTTCGCGACGAGCACTACATGGAACGCCGCGCGCAAATTTACGTGATCGGGATCGAGTGCCTGCATCCTTGCGATGAAGCTTCGTTCTGCAAAGATATGGGCACGCTCAGCGCCCCACCCGTCTACGATCTGCACATGACACGCATTGACGGCGTTTATATGGTGGACACAGGCACAGAACGCGGCGAACGGCTGCTCTTGGAACACGTAGACGCACAGCCCGCCGCGAAAGAAGACATCCACCAATTGGGGCAAACGCTTTCGGCCAAGTGGTCGAACTTCAAGTTGCGCCTAAAGGTGCCCCGCGACCAAATCCCTTCGCTGCTGGCGCTGAACTGGGATTCGCCACTGTGGGAAGAGCTAGGCGAGCGGTGTTTGGCGTGTGGCTCATGCACCAACGTGTGCCCGACATGCTTCTGCTTTGACGTGCAAGACCAGATGGAAGTGAACATGCAAGACGGCGAGCGCGTGCGCGTGTGGGACTCCTGCCAACTGCGTGAATTCGCAACCGTTGCCGGTGGGCACAACTTCCGAACAGAAAAGGCTGCCCGCGTGCGCCATCGTGTCATGCGCAAAGGGCGCTACATCAAGCAAGTACACGCGCTGGGTGGCTGCACCGGCTGCGGACGCTGCGAGCGTGCGTGCCTCGTGGGGATCACCATTCCGAGCACCATCAACGCATTGGCGGACGAAAAACAGTCCGAACCGAGCGCGTAGGAGGAGGCCATGACCCTAACATCGTTACCGACCAAAACCACCACGCTCACCCCGCGCGCTTACGACGACCATTCGTCCATCTACCTGCCGACGATGGCCGAAATCGTAGACGTGCGCCAGGAAACCGAGCTTGAGAAAGTTTTCACCATTCGGCTGCCGGAAGGCCAAAACTTGGGGCAAGACCCGGGGCAGTTCGTGATGGTTTCTGTGCCAGGCGTAGGCGAAGTGCCGATCAGTGTCATGTCTTCGCCCAGCCGCACCGGTGAAACGTTCCAATTGTGTATCCGCAAAGCGGGCGACGTGACCGGCGTCATCCACACGCTGAAAACCGGCGACCAGATGGGCATACGCGGCCCGTTTGGGCGCGGTTTCCCGATGGACGAGTTCGTCGGGCACGATTTGCTGATTGCCCCGGGTGGCCTGGGGCTGGCCCCTGCCCGTTCGGTGATTGACCAAGTGTTGGACAACCGCGACGACTTCGGGCGGCTGCTGATCCTTTACGGCGCGCGTAACCCCGCCGAGCTGCTTTTCCGCGACGTACTGGACGAGTGGGAAGCACGCGACGACGTGGAACTGCTGATCACGGTAGATCACCCCGATGAGAGCTGGACGGGGCACGCTGGCGTGATCACCACGCTTTTCGAACACATCGAGATCAACCCGTACAAGACCATTGCCATCACCATCGGGCCGCCGATCATGTATCGTTTTGTGACCATGGAGCTGCTGGGCAAGGGCTTGACACCCGACCAAATTTGGATGAGCTTCGAGCGCCGCATGAAGTGCGGGGTCGGCAAGTGCGGGCATTGCCAGGTGAACCATCGCTACGCCTGCCAAGACGGCCCATCGTGGACGTATGCCGAGGCGCTGGCCGTAGAGGAGGCGTTGACATGAACGCAGCCAAACCCAAGATCGCCTTCTTTGACTTCACCAGTTGCGAAGGCTGTCAATTGACCGTCGTAGACTTGCTACAAACGCACTTGGAGCTGCTCAACCTTGTGGAGATCGTGCAGTTCCGCGAGGCCATGAGCGAAAAGGGACAGGACTATCAAATCGCGTTCATCGAAGGGGCGTGCTCGCGCCCCAGCGACGAGGAACGGCTGCGCAAAATCCGCGCTCAAGCCGATATGGTGGTGGCGCTGGGAGCGTGCGCGCAACTGGGCGGCGTGAACAGCATCCGCAACCGCTGGGCGCTGGAAAGCGTGCAAGCCTACGTTTACGGCGAACACGGCAAGGATATGTACGAAAGCTACCCCGCCCGCCCGATCTCAGCGGTGATCAAGGTGGACGCGGCGATCCCGGGTTGCCCGATTGACCGCTTCGAGTTCTTGCACATCGTGCAGCGCGTTTTGCAAGGACGCGCGCCCAAGTTGCCGGACTATCCGCTGTGTGTGGAATGTAAGTTACGAGAAAACGGCTGCCTGAACAAAATGGGCAAACCGTGTCTGGGACCGATCACGCGCGCGGGATGCGGCGCCATTTGCCCCACTTACGGCGAGGGATGCGAAGGTTGCCGAGGCTTTGCGCCGGAAGCGAACTTCCAGGAAATGCGCGAAATCTTGCGCGGGCATGGCATGAGCGAGCAGGAGATCGACGCCTGGTTTACGCTTTTCAACGCTCACCCATTGCAAGCGATGGGCGCCGATGCCCCGCTCAGCCAGCCGCTGACCGGCGAGCCGCCTTTGCCTGCTTCCGACTTTGCCGCACCGGCCCCTGTGCCAGAGGAGTGACGCCATGACCACCAACGTCCAAATCAACGTCCACCATGTCACGCGCGTTGAGGGGCACGGCAACATCGTTGTTGACGTGCGTAACGGCAAGCTGGAAAAGTGCGAGTTGCAGATCGTGGAAACGCCGCGCTTTTTCGAGGCCATGTTGCACGGGCGCCCCTATCACCAGGCCTCGCACCTCACCAGCCGCATCTGTGGCATTTGCGCAGTCGGGCACGCCACCGCCAGTTTGCGCGCGGTGGAAAACGCGCTCGGCGTGCAGCCCAGCGAACAGACCGTCCTGCTGCGTAAATTGGCCTTTCACGGCGAGCTGCTCGACAGCCACATCCTGCACGTGTACATGCTGATCGCGCCGGACTTTCTGGGCGTAGGGAGCGTGTTTCCGCTGGCAACCTCGCATCCCGAGGTGGTCAAGCGAGCGTTGCGCATGAAGAAGTTCGCGGGCGACCTGTGCCAAGTGATTGTGGGACGGCACACCCATCCCATCGCTATGACAGTGGGCGGCTTTACGCACTTCCCGACCGTTGCGCAACTTGAAGACTTGCGCGCACAGGCTGAAGCGATGTTGGCCGACGTGGACGCGACCGTCGAGCTTTTCGGCACGTTGCCCTGGCCGTCCTTCGAACGGGAAACCGAATATATCGCGTTGGTGCAGCCAGACGAGTATGGCTTCATCGACGGGGAGATCGCCAGTAGCGACGGGCCGCGTCTGCCCATCAAAGACTATCGCCAGGTAACCAACGAGCGCCTTTCGCCACACGCCACCGCCAAGCATTGCGCCTTCAACCGCGATAGCTACATGGTGGGGGCGTTGGCGCGCTATAATTTGAAGCATCACCAGCTCGGCGAACGGGCAAAGGCTGCCGCCGCACATCTGGGCTTGCAAGCGCCCTGCTACCGCCCGTACATGAACAGCGCTGCGCAGGTGGTGGAGATCGTGCACTGCTTCGACGACGTGATCCAGCTCGTTGACACGCTGTTAGAACGCGGCGTGCAACGTGAAGCCCCCGCGCCGGTCACTTTGCGCCCGAACGCACGCGGCGCGGGCGGCTGCGATGTGCCACGTGGTACGCTCTTTCACGAATACGTGATCGACGAACAGGGCACGATCCAAGAGGCCAATTGCATCATCCCGACCGGCCAGAACTTGGGCAACATCGACCGCGACATGCGCGCGCTCGTGCCCACGTTGCTCGACAAGCCGGAGGACGACATCCGGCAGATGATGGAAATGCTGGTGCGCGCTTATGATCCGTGCATTTCGTGCTCCACACACCTTTTGGATGTGGAGTTCGTCGGACGCTAAAGGGAACGGGAACGCCTATGGAGGCGCACACGGCAATCATCGGTGTAGGCAGTCCATTGGCCGGTGACGACGCGGTCGGCATCGTGGCCGTGCAGCGTCTGCGTGCCCACCCCGACCTTCCGCCCCACGTGGACGTGATCGACGGCGGCACGGACGGGCTGGGCCTCATCCCCGTGCTGGAACGCTATGCGCGCGTGGTGTTGGTTGACGCCGTGCCGATGGGCGCGCCCGCCGGAGCAGTGCGCCGCTTCACTTGGGCAGATGTGCGCCCCCACGCAAACGGGCGTGCCCTTTCGTTACACCAACACGGGCTGACCGAGGCACTGATGTTGGCGGAAACGCTGGATATGTTGCCGCACACGTTGATCATCTACGGCGTCCAACCGCACAATACGCAATTTGGGCAGCCGCTCAGCGAACCGGTGGCTCGTGCCGTGCCACACTTGCTAGAAAATTTGCTCCATGAAGTCAGGAGTAACGACGATGGCTCAGAAGATTTTGATCGTTGATGACGATCCGGACGTAGTGCTTGCGTTGCGGATGCCGTTGGAAAGCGTAGGTTACGAAGTGCAAGACGCCCATTCGCAAACCAGCGGTTTGACGGCGGTGGACACCTTCAAACCCGATTTAATCCTGCTGGATGTGATGATGGATACGCACACCGCCGGTTTTCAATTTGCGCAAAAGTTGCACGGGCCAGCAGCTCCACCGGAGCATAAGGCGATCCCGATTTTGATGGTGACCGCCGTGCATCAGACCACGCCGCTGCGCTTTGGGCCGGACAACGACTATCTGCCGGTGCAAGGTTTCATTGACAAACCTATTGATCCCGATAAGCTACTAGCTGAGGTGGCGCGGTTGTTGGAAGAGCGCGCCAAGCATTGATTGCGGTATCCCACACGGAGCGCCCATGAGTCCAACCATCCCCCAAGCGATCCCGATTGTGCATGGCGTGCGTCCCACGCCTGAAGAACAATGCCAAAACACCCAACTGTTGATCAATATGCGTTGGGTGGCGGGTGGCAGCATCTTGGTTGCCACCCTGGTGGCACGTTGGGGGTTGGGGGTTACGTTGCGCACAACGCCGCTGCTGGCAATTGGTGTCTTTGTGTTGGCCTACAACGCGCTGCTTGCGTATCTGTGCCGCGAAGCAGGGCGCACCCCCACACGCACGCGCCGCGTGGCCTGGGGACAAATTTTGCTGGATTGGCTGGCAATGTTGGGGCTGGTTCACCTCACCGGAGGGATCACCAGCCCCGCGCTGATCTATTTCGTGATCCACGCCGCGCTTTCCGGCACGATTTTGTTACCCTGGCAAACACGCGCGTTGGCGGTCTTGGTGGTGGGCATCGTGGGCGGCATGGCCTGGTTGGAAGGCAACGGATGGCTGACGCATGTTGCCATCCCGCAATTTGAGCGCGACACAGCGTTACACACCGACCCCATTTACATCTTGGGTGTGATGTTCTTTTTCGGGACAACCGCGCTCACGTTGGCCGAGCTGGTTTCGCGCAATGCACAACGCATCCGCCAACGCGAAGCGCACATTCGCCAACTTTACGAAGCGCGCGAAACGTTCGTGCGCGTAGCCACGCACGAGCTGCGCGCCCCGCTCGGGGCGGCGCTTTCGCTGATGCGCAACGTGGAATACGGCTATGCCGGCGACATGACCGAACGCCAACGCGCGATCTTGCAACGGGTGACTTTGCGACTGGAAGGGCTGCAAATGCTGATTGACGATCTGCTGACTTTGGCGCGCAGCCGCGAAGCCAGTGTGGCCCATGCCCCACTCGAACCGGTTGGCGTGCGGCCCGTGTTGGAGCACGTGATCGAACGCGAGCGGCCTTTTGCAGAACGCAAGCATATTACGCTCGACGTGGAAATGGACCAGGCGGAAGGTATGATGCTGGCAGGCGAAGTAGGCTTGCGGATCATCTTTGGCAATCTGCTCAACAACGCCATCAAGTACACGCCGGACGGGGGAACGGTGTTCCTGCGCTACCGTGTGGCAGAAGAGGGAAAAACGATCACGGTGCAAATGCAAGATACCGGCATCGGTATTCCCGCCAAAGATTTACCGCACATCTTTGCGGAATTTTACCGCGCCAGCAACGCGAAAAAGTCTCAAGTCGTCGGCACAGGCATCGGGTTGGCGACCGTGCGCACACTGGTCGAGCGTTATAATGGAGAAATCCGCTTGGACAGCGTGGAAGGACGGGGAACAACGTTCACCGTCGTTTTTCCGCGCGCGCCAAAAACGCCCCATTAAACGTAGCGGCGTGTTTGCCCGCTTACATCGCCAAAGTCATCATCAGCAACGCATCTTCCGCACCCAGTGCCGCGCCTGTCACCATGCGCACGCGCGTATACACGATGCGCAAATCCGCCGCCAGCATCTTTTGTACAAGCGTGCGTTGCCCCGCATTGACCGGAAACACGATCCCCGCTTTGCCCATCTGCTGCGCATACGCGCTCATTTCTGCCACATAATGCGCCCAGTGCTCGGCGGCTTCCGGCAAACATGCGAAGGTCTCGGTGGTCAGG
Source organism: uncultured Anaerolineaceae bacterium (assembly GCA_964655405.1). Lineage (GTDB taxonomy): Bacteria > Chloroflexota > Anaerolineae > Aggregatilineales > Aggregatilineaceae > JALSSH01. The sequence goes on from CAZZNC010000037.1 coordinate 6,434, forward strand.
TCGGATTGCGGCGTTTCCAACCGGCGCTCGGCATAGCGTAACGCAGCGAAAGCGACCGGCTGACCGCCTTCCCACCATACCAGCGTTTGGCCGGCATTTTCGTCGGCCAACCACTGCGCGGCGGGCGTTGGATCGAAGCCGTGTACCATCTGCTCACCGATCTGGCACAGCTCCGGCCCGCCTTCCCACAGCCGATAATGCGTTTCCGCAGCAGGGGCGGGCGCTCCGCGAAAGAGCAACGTCAAATAGCGCGCTTCTAACCCCAGCTCGATGTACAAAGCCAAATTTTTGCCGCTTTCGGGCATCGTTTCCAGCGCCAACGTCGTGCAGCCCGCCTCGCGCAACAACGCCAGCCCGCCCGCGATCACTGTGCGGCCCAGCCCCAAACCCTGGCGACGCGGCGTGATACCCAGCGTGCCCAACCAGCCCAGCTTGCCCCACACATGCGTAAAGCAATAGCCAACCACCGGCCCGCCCACCGGCGCTTCCACCACCACGCCGGAATAGGGACGACGCAACGCCGCTTGCATATTGGCGGGCGTGCGCAACCGCAGCGGGCGCGTGAGTTGCCGCCGCGCCCGCCGGTAGGCTTGGAAGGCGTCGCGGTCTATGCGGCACACATCCTTGAGATCGGCAAATGTCATACGACGCACGCGATACGGCACTTTGGCTTCGATTGTCGTTTTCACGGCGTGCCTTCCGTTTTACGGAGTGATGCCCATCTGCTCGCACACCCATTGATACCGCTGCCCACGCAGCTCGGCTTTGTTCGGCGGCGGGTCGGCCACGCCGGTCACTTCCAGCGCAAAAGACGCGGCCACCGCGCCGTAACAGCCCGCCCGCTGCAACTTCTGCGTTTCACACCAACCGACCAAAAACCCGCCACAGTAAGTATTCCCCGCGCCGGTTTGGTCTACCACCTCCGGCACGGGCACGGGCGGCACAACAATCGTCCCTTCCAAGCCACGCATCCCCAACAGCGAACCTTCCGCGCCACGTCGCAACGCCACCACATGCGCGCCGTCGTCCAACATCGCTTGCACCAACGCCACCGGATCGTCCAAACCGTAAATGTGTCCGGCTTCCAACACATTCGGCGAAACGATGTCCACCAACGGCAACGTGGCGCGGAACTCTTCGGCATTTTCCGCGACCATGTAGGCTTGGGGTGGCTCCCAAAAAAGCGTCGCTCCCGGGAAGGCCTGACGCCAGGGCAAAATACGTTTGGCGTCTTGCAACAAGTACACGCCTTTCGCCTGATGATAGCAGGCAGGAAGGTGATCCGGCCCGGGCATGTTGAGGAAGGGTTCGGCCAGCTCCACGCGGAGATTTTCCGTGCGATGCCCGTCCCACTCGAAGAGCTGCCAGGCGCGTGCTTGGGGCAAGTCCAACCGCTGCACGCCCTGCGTGTCGAAATCGCGTTCCAAGCGTTGACGTGCGCGGTCCGGCAAGTTGTAACCGGCGCTGGCAAAGATGCCCGGGCGCACGTCCCAGATCGTCATGCCGGCTGCCGCGTGCGAAACGCCGCCGCCGAGAACTTCCATGCGTGTTTCGCCGTTGGGCAGCACGATGTCGTCTACAATGATCCCACCGACACAAATGTAGGCGGGATGCGCTTCTTCTGGTTTCGTCATGACCAATCCACTCGGCTCAAGGACGCAGTTCGTCGAGCATATGGCTTTCTTGGATGCAACTGGCGCCGTCCGCCCAATCCACCGTGCGCCCCCCGCCGAAGTCGCGGAAGTACGGCACACCCAGCGCAGCGGCACGTTCAGCTGCCAGCAGCTCGCCCGGGATGCTGTAAACCAACGGGGCGAAACATTCACGCACCTGCCCTTGCACCGGCAGCACATGCTGCACGTACTGGCGGATTTCCTGCTCGTCGGCGGGCAACACCCCGACCGTGCGCCGCCCGATAGCTTGCGCAGCGCGGGCCACTTCCGCCATACGGTCGGCGTCGCGGTCAGCAGCGCTCAGCAGCACGGTCGGCGTATCTTCGCGCGTGCTGAAGTATTGCAGATGCGCCCATTCTTCGGTATCTTGCCCCAACGACGGATCGCCGCTGGCTTCCAGCATCTTGGCGGCGCTAAACATCGCCACACCGAACATCGGCCCCGCGCCCACGTAGACGAATTCGGGGACATCTTGCCACGTTTCGGCCATCAATGCGTGTGCAACAGGTTCGCACGCCTGGATGGTTGCTTCCATCACGTCCGCCAAACCGACCAGCTCGGCACGCAAGGCGTTGGCTTGGGCTGTGGTGAGCCGTCCGCGCACCTCGCCGATGCGAATGGCCGCGCTGTAAAGGCCCACTTGCGAAGCCAAGTACGAGCGCACGCCGGGGACGACCATACCGCGCATTTCGTCCGGCAGCGGGGGAACGGTGGTCTTGAACACTTTTTCGGCAGACTGGGCCAATGGCGCTTCGGGCGTTCCGGTGAGCGCAACACCCACCGCGCCCGCTTTGCGCGCCAAACGCAGCGCCTCGATAGTGCGGCTGACTTTGCCGGAAACCGACACAGCGATCACCAAATTGGTCTTGGGGCCGGTGGGCGGCAGGTAGGGAGCCAGGTAGCGGCTGAAGGTCAACGCACGGACGGCGCGCGTTGGCACGCCCGCCAACTGGTGAAAGGCCAGTTCTGCCCCAACGGGGGCATGGTGGCTGTCGCCGCAACCGACCAAGTGAATGTACTTGACTGAGGTGCACAGCTCGAAATCAAACGTTGCCCGTGCCGACTCGTCGAAAGGCTGGGCAATGTCGCGTACCAATTGGGGCAATGTGTCAATTTGCTGGTGCATCGGAGAACGGTCGCTCATGGGATTCCCTCTCAAACGTTGCAAAGCGGCCTCATAGACCGCTCAAAAGTCAACAGGCCAAGCCATTGGGCCAGGCGAGCGCACGTAGTGTGCCGCGTGCGTGATGCAGCCGCGCTTGGTACGTTTCGGGTGCGGGCAACGTGGGGGGCAAGCCGATATGCTCCACCATGTAGGCGGCGGCAACGCTGGCATGACAGGCGGCCACGTCTATCCCCTCGTCCAAACGCGCCAGCAACGCCCCGCAAAAAGCGTTGCCGGCCCCCACCTCGTCTACCATATCAACGGGGATGGCGGTCACATGCACGCCTTCTCGCGCTTGCAAGTCCCAAACATCCGCGCCGTCTGCACCGCGCCGCAAGGCCAACACCTGCCCGCCCAGCGCGCGGAAACACTCCAAAATGGACGACTCGTCGGCACAGTCGGTAAGGGAATAGGCTTCTAGCAAGTTGGGCGAAAAGATGTCGCAAGCTCCCAAGAGCTTTGCCAACGCCTCGCTGTTCAACGGATGCCGAGCGGAGCGGAATGGTTCCAAGCTGACACGGCGCCCTTGTTGGCGAAGCTGCCGCGCGAAGTCCAGCGAGTGCACTTCGTCCGGATGCACGCCCCAATGGAAGGCTTGGGCGTCTTTGTAGGACGCGGGCAGCACGTCCCACCCACGCGCCAATTGCAGCTTCAGGCTTTCCTGCGGCACACGCCAAACCTGGGTGCGCCGTCCGCCGAATTCCAACACTTGCCAGGCGCGCGGTGTGGGGTGCTCGGTCACGCGCACCCCTTCCAGGTTCACCTGTGCGGCGCGCAAAGGGGACAACAGCGCGGGGTCGAAGTCCGATCCTACGCCAGCCACCAATCCTACGCTTTCCCCCGTGCCAAGTGCAGCGGCAATGCCCCAAGCGGTCTGCGGCCCGCCGCCACCCAAAACACCCATGCGCGTCTCACCGCGCGGAAAAACGATGTCGTCTACGATGATGCCAAAGGTGACATAGCGCACATTCATCGGGAATTCCTCACCAGTACACGCTACTTACCCTGTTCAACCCAGTAGCATTTGGTGCTCCACTTCGGCGCGGGTGGGCAAGCCCCCCCGTGCCCCGCGATGTTGGATTTTTAGTGCCGCCGCCGCCGAGGCAAAGCGCAGCGCCTCGGCCAAGTTCGCGCCCTCCAGCTTGGCGACCAGCAGCGCCGCGTGGAACGCATCCCCCGCGCCCGTGCTATCCACCACCGGCACATGATACGCGGGTTGATGAAGCGCTTTGCGCATTCCAGCTTCCCAACCCCAAGCGCCGCGCTTGCCCGCCGTCAGGATCGCCCATTGGTGACCTTCGGCCACGTCACGCAACCGCTTGGCGCGCATCTTTCGCAGGCTCTCTTCGGCCAGGAAAAACACGTCGGCCAGCCGCAGTGCGTCGCGCAGCTCGTCGCCGTGCATAGGAACGGAACTTTCCACGTCCAGCGCAAAGAGGCCACCGCCGTCCAGTGCGGCGCGGCGCAGCTGTGCACACCACACCGCATCACGTGGAAATGTGTACAAAACGCGCGCCTTTCCGGCCAAAGCCAGTTGTTCATAGGTCAACTCGGCGCGATAAAGTGGAAAGGATGGGAGCAGGATGCCGCGCTTGCCCTTCGCGTCTGTGATCACCAGCGTGAAAGGCGTCACCTGCCCGGGCACGGTCACCAGTCCTACCGGTTCGACTTTCCAATCGAGAAAGTCGGTGTAGAGCATCGCCCCTTCGGGGTCGTCGCCCACCCAGCCGATGTAACCGGTGTGCAGCCCCAAGCGCGCAGCGGCACAGGTCGCGTTGGCGATGAACCCCCCCGGCACTTTGTCCAGCATCTCCGCCGGATATTTGGCGTCCGCAAGCGGCAAACGGGCCACCCGCATCAGCAAATCATACGACAACCCGCCCACGCCGACAAAATCATAAGAAGCGGCCACCTGCCCATCCTCGTTTCCCTAGCGCATCGTCCGGTAAAGCAATTCCTTCCAGCGTTTGGCGTCAATTTCCCAACAAACCGTGATGTGCGGTTCGCCTTTTTTCACCAGCGGCTGCCACATTTCCACATTGGGTGTGTCGTAAAGCGTGACGCCCAGCTCGTCCACCACCGTCATGCCGCGCGTGTACGTGCCGTCGCACTCCACTTCCACATAGTGCTTGCTCTTGCGCGTGCAGACGGTTGGGTCTATGGCAATCGCCATCGCCACAGGGTCCGGCAACCCCAAACCCGGGTCACCGAGCCATTCGCGGTTGGCCTTCAGCGCGCTGATGTTGCAGTCAATGGCAAAGTGCGCCAGCGGCGTGTTGATTTCCTCTTTACAATAGCGCATTTCCTCATCAAAGAGGTTGGCTTCTCC
>CAZZNC010000038.1:0-11556 GCA_964655405.1 uncultured Anaerolineaceae bacterium
CGGCGACGTGATGCGCATCGAGTTTCTTTGCGGCGGGCGGGCGTTGCACGACTACGCGGAAAAGCACGCGCTGCTCAGCCGTCTTTCTGCCGAGCTGACCACCGGTTACACGGCTATCCCCGATGTGTTGGCAAAGTTACGCGAAGAAAACAAGGCTCTGCACAAGGAACTCAAACAGCTACGCGGCGCGCTTTTGCAAAGCGAAGCCCAAACGCTTTGGGAAGCTGCCGAACAGCACAACGGTTACCGCTTGGTGATGGGCACTTTTGAAGGGCGCAACGTGGGCGAAGTACGCCAAATTGCCCAACACCTGATCGCGCATCCTGCAACGGTGGCGCTGTGCGCGGTGGCCGGTCCCAAGGCGCAACTGATCGCTGCGCGTTCCGACGATTTGCCGCAAGATATGGTCGCCGCGCTCAAACATGGCTTGGCCGTGTGGGGCGCGCAACGCGGCGGAGGGCGCCCCTCGTTTGCGCAGGGGGGCGGTGTGCCGGCCACCTTGGAGCAAGCCCGCGCCGCGCTCCAAGCCGCTGCCGAGACCCTTTGACGCCCAATGAGTGATTGAGGTGGACGCACTGTGCAGGAATTAGCCCCTGGCGTTTTCGTGGAAACCCGCTTTCGCCGTGTCAACGTCGGCGCGATCTTGACCGACGACGGTTTTGTACTGATCGACACGCCCCCTTATCCCGATGACGCTTACCGGTGGAGGGAAACACTATCTACCATCAGCCACAAACCGATCCTTGCCATCATCAACACAGACGCTCACCCCGACCGTGTGTTGGGCAACGAATGGCTGCCCAGCCGGGTGGTCGTGGCGCATGAAGAGACGATCAAAGTGCTGAGCAACGCGCCGCAAACGTTCGTTGAAAACGCCGTAGACGAGCTGACCCAGCACAATTTCGAGCATCGCCACTTTGCGGACGCGCGGCTGCGTGTCCCTTCGGTGGGTTTCACACGGCGGATGCACATTCGCTACGGCGGGCGCATGATCCCGTTGCTGGCGATGCCCGGGCCGATGTTCGGCAGCGTGTGGGTGCATTTGCCGGAAGAGCGCATCGTTTTCGTGGGCGACAGTGTGTTGGCTAATCGCCATCCGCTACTGGTCCATGCGTGTTCCAAGCAATGGTTGGAAAATCTGACGTTGCTGCGGCGGGCACGTTTTGTGGCCGACGTGATCGTGCCCGGGCGCGGATCGCTGGTAGAAAAGAGCGCCACCGAGCCGGTTTCCCAATATTTACGGCTGGCTCGGCGACGTGTGCACAGCCTGTACCGCACGGGACGCCCTCGTGCCGACACGGTAACGCTCGTGCCCGAGCTGCTGGAAATGTTCCCCTACCATCCCGACGAAGCCGAGGACTTGCAGCGCCGCATCAAGTTGGGGTTAGATCGCATCTATGAGGAATTCAAAGCAGGGGACAAAAATACATCGTTTTAGATGGGGCGCACGTGCTCAAAAGCCCAATGTGGCGCCCCCGTCTATGAGCAACGTCTGCCCACGTAGCATAAAGGCTTCCTCTGAGCACAGAAAAGCCACCACCCCCGCCACGTCCTCCGATGTGAGGATGCGTCCGGCAGGCGTGCGTTTTTCCGCATAAGCGTAAACCTCTTTCAACCGCTCACGCATGACGGGGAAATGCCTGAGCGCGTCGGTGCGCACGATGCCGGCGGAAACGGCGTTGACCACGATGCGCATGGGCGACAGCTCCACAGCCAGATAGCGCGTGACAGCCTCCAGTGCCGCCTTGGAAGCGCCCACGACCACATAGTCCGGCAGCACACGCTGGGCGCCCACGCTGGAAATGTTCACAATGGCCCCGCCGCCGCGTGTTTGCATGATCGGTGCGGCACGCTGCGCCAAAAAGAGCGCCGCACGCGCGTTGATGTTCAGCGTCCAGTCCCAGCCTTTGACGCGCTGCTCCATCACGGGGCGATTGTAGCCGGAAGCGGCATTATGAACGAGTATATCCAGTCCGCCCAAACGTTCGGCGGCGGTGTCTACCAGACGCTCGATGTCGTCAGGTTGGCCCACGTCCGCGCGCACAAGCAACGCACGCCGCCCGAGTGCGCGGACAGCAGCAGTAGTTGCTTCGGCGGGTTCGCGATGGCGAAAGTAGTTGATCACCACGTCCGCCCCCTCACGGGCCAGGCGCAGCGCGATCGCTTTGCCAATGCCACGCCCGCTGCCGGTCACCAACGCGATCTTGCCTTCAAAGCGTTCTTGTGCGGCCATGCGTCCCCCCTGCCTAATCCGTAACGGCAGCTTGTTGAATGGTTTTGTGGAACTCCACGCGGATATTCAGCGCCGGACGAAAAAGCTGCGCGTGCAAGCCGAGCTGCTGGGCTGCACGCACGTTGCGCAGTGCATCGTCGAGGAAAATGGTTTCCTGCGGGGCCACTTGCAACGCTTGCAACGCCAAACGATAGGCTGCCGGGTCGGGTTTCATCACGCCGAGCTGCGCGGAGATGAAAACCTGGTCGAAAAGATCGCGCAGTCCCAACACTTGCAACCGCTCCAACAGCTCGGCGGTCTCGTTGCTGAGGATAGCGGTGATCATACCCTGCTCACGCAGCTCTTTGATCACGTTCACCAAGCGATGATTGAGGCGGTCGCCGCTGAAATAGTCACGGCGCAGCGCGTCTATGTCTTCTTGGCGCATATAAAGCCGCTCGGCCACCCCCTTCCAATAGTCGTCGTAGGAAATGCGTCCCAGTTGCGCCTGTATCCATAGGTCGCTGTAGTGTACGACACGTTCCACGCTGCCGACGGGCAGCCCCAGACGTTCGTCCCAGGCGTGCCGTGGTCGGTAGTCCTCGGTGATGACCAACACGCCGCCAAAGTCAAAGATGCACGCTTTAATCATGGTGGTTTTTGTGCTAAAGTCTCCTTGAACGCACGCTACCGCACCGGCTTTGTTCAGAAGATAGCGAACCAGAGCTTGGATGACCAGTGACCACCAAACCATTCGATCCTCAGAAAACCCCGTCCATCGTGCGGCGCATGGTGCGTTTTTATTGGTATTGGTGGAACACCGCCAACGCGATGACCGACGGGCTGCTGCAACATCTGTGGTGGGCCATGGACCGTTTTTCTCGTCACGGCACACGCGAGTCTGCGGCGCTTTCCTACTACGCGATCTTTTCGCTTTTTCCATTGCTGTTGCTGTTGATCGTTGGCATCGGGACGGTGCTGGGGCCTGCGGCGGCTCGCAACCAGATTGACGGCGTGTTGCGCATTTTTCTTCCTTCTTCGACAGCCACTTTTTTGCAAGATAGCATTGCCGAAACGTTGGAGTTGCGCGGCTCTTATAGCTTGGTGGCCGGTGTCACGCTGTTGTGGTCGTCGCTGGGCTTCTTTTCTAATCTCTCTTCGGCGCTCAATCGCACCTTCCGCGACACCAAAGGGTACAACACTTGGCAATCGCGGCTCTACGGCTTGGGCTTGATGTTGGCGCTGGGCGTGTTGCTGATGGCCTCGTTAGCGACGACGCTCGTTTTCAATTTGATCGATCTGCTGCTTTTCTATCACCGCGCATCGTGGATTTCCACCGGTGCGCTGATTGTCCCGCTCAGCTTGAGCGTAGCCATTTTTGCTTTCATGTATGGCATCATCCCGCGTCGGCGCGTGCGTTGGGACGCGATTTGGCTGGCGGCATTTTTGGGCGGCGGTATATGGGAACTGGCTAAACGGCTCTTCACCTGGTATCTGGATAACATCGCGTCCTACAGCTTGGTTTACGGTTCGGTGGCAACGGTGATTGTGTTGATGTTGTGGGTATACGTCTCCGGCATCATCATTTTGTTGGGTGCGGAAATTTGCGTGGCGCTGGACGATTGGATGAGCCGCCGTTCGGTGGCCGAGTTGCGCGTCAGCTATCCGCAACGCACGGATTGGGGCGATTGAGCGGTCCCCTTTCCCCTCTTTATTGTACGCCTTTGCCTCTCCCCCGTGCAACGCTGTGTCCCAATCCCTACGCTGTGCGTGCTTCCGTGCATCGCTCTATGAGCATTTGGGGCGCAGCCGGCTATAATAAATGGAAAACCGCGCACATGAGAACGCAAAACGAGGGCAACTGTGGCTGACGAAACGATCCGAGATTTACTCAATAAAGGCATCCAGGCCGCCCGCAGTGGCAATCCGGCCATGGCGCGCCGTCTCTTACAGCAAGTTACCACGCAAGCGCCGAATAACGAGCTAGCCTGGATCTGGCTGGCGACCGTTGCCGAAAACACCGAGCAACGTCGCCATTGTTTGGAGCGTGTGCTGAAGATCAACCCATCCAACGAGCGGGCCAAAGAAGCCCTGGCGCGTTTGCGCCTCGTGCCTCGTTCTGCTCCGCCGACCACCCCGCCGTCCGCAGAGGAACGCGACGCGCTTTTGCGCCCCCCCCGGCATCGTCGCCGTCGCATGTCGCCTGTGCTCTTTGGCATAGCGGCGTTTTTGGCGCTGCTGCTCATCGGCACAGGAAGCGTGTTGTTGGTGCGCGAACTGCAAAGCGCGCCCACCCCGAGCGCAACGGCTCTACCGCCTACCGCAACAAGCACGCCAACGGCTACAACAGAGGGCTACCACACCCCAACGCCAATCGGTGGACAGGTGCGCACCTTGCAAGCCCATGCCTACGTAGCCCCTACGTGGACACCCACGGCCACATGGACACCCAGTGTCACGCCGACCAACTCGCCCACGCCGCCACCACTGGATACGTATACGCTGACGGTTTCGGTGCAACAAGGCGAACAGCCGGCATGGACTCTGTATAACTGGCAAGGGGATGAACCCCAGCCGTTGCCGTTGTATCTTTCCGACAAACTCAACGCCGAAGGACTGATCGTGCTCGATGTGTTCGACGCGGCCTATTCACCCGATGGAAAACAAATCGCGTTTTCCCTGCACGCTTTTGTCAACCGCGAGGAAGACGGAAAACAGGTCACGGTTGAGTTCGAAGACTTGTTCATTGCCTCAGCGGACGGCGGCGAAGTGCGCCGCCTGACGTCGCTGGAAGCGCCACACACAGAAGATGTCAACTGGGCGCCGGACGGCCAAGCGCTTACCTTTGCCAGCGACCTTGACGGCGACTTCGATATTTACGTGGTGCCGTTGGTAGATGGCAAGCCGGGCAAGCCCTATCCTTTGACCCACAATGACGCTACCGACCGCGACCCGGCTTGGTCACCGCGTGGGGACACAATTGTTTTTGCCTCGGATCGCCAGGGGCCTGGCGACCTGGAAATTTACCGCACGACACCACGCGGCGATGGCTTCAAACAGCTGACGGACGCCATGAACAGCAGCTACGCGCCGGCCTGGTCACCGGACGGTTCGCAGATCGTTTTCGTTTCCACGCGCCGCGTGAACAATGACCTGTACATCATGGACGCCGACGGCCTCGGAGAACACGCGATTTTGGTGCGAGATGTGCCCGCCGAGGAACTCGACCCGGCTTGGTCACCGGACGGCAATTGGATCGCGTTCAGCTCCAACCGTGAGGGCGATGTATTCGATCTTTTCGCCATCCATCCTGACGGGAGCGCGCTTCAGCATCTGACCTTTGGAGATGCCAGCGGCGACACGCGCTATCCGGCATGGAAACCGCTTATCGAAACCCAGTAGAAATTGTTTTGCGCCACACTGTAGGGGGACACCATGAGTAGCAATGACCGTCCGAAGATCAAAGAACTGCTGATGCAAGGCGTCCAAGCGGCTAAGAAAGGGGACAAAACTGCCGCGCGCGTTTTGTTCGAAAAAGTGCTCGATCTGGACAAGGACAACGAAGACGCCTGGCTAGGGCTGGCTATCTTGGCCGACGATCCCGACGAAAAGCGCATTTTTCTTGGCAACGTCATCGTAGCCAACCCCGACAACGCCCGTGCGCAGAAAATGTTGCAGGCCCTGGACACTGCTCCTCCGCCGAATAAGCCCGTGCCCCCGCCCACCGCACCTCCCGCACCATCCGCTGCCGACTTGCGTGCTGAGTTGCAAGCTCAGCCCGCTCCCCTCGAGGACGACCTACGCGCGCATTTGCCACAGGCGGCAAATGTACGCAGCCGCACGCCACAACTTTTGATCCTGGCCGGCGCGGGATTGGGTGTACTGGCGCTCATATTGGTGCTGATGGCAGTTTTGGGCGGCGGCAACGACGATGACAACAAAGATCAGCCACAAAACGCGGCGGTCATCGTGCCAACGGCCACCCGTGCCGATGCTACTCCGGTTGCCGAAGTTTCAACACCACAAACACCACAAGCCACTTCACCTTCTTCATTACCTCCTACGTGGACGCCCGAACCTAGCGCAACGTTGCCATCGGAAGAACCCATCATCCTCTTTCCTACGCCCCCACCAGGATTGCCCGGCGCGATCATCATGCGTTCCGGTCAGGTTCCCGGAGACCCCAACAATGCCCCGATTGTGCTCATCAAGGCCGACGGGAGCGGTCAACACGTTCTGACGCCCAACGGGCGCGGTCATGCGCCTGTACTCTCCCCTGACAGCACACAATTTGCCTACGTGCGCTACATCCCGGGCACGCATGACGTGCTGTTGCAACTGAACAACATCCAGGGCACAGACGCCCGCCCGGGCAGCGTCTATTGGGCCGGCAGCGTGACGCTCTATCAGCAAGACACGCCCGCCTGGTCACCTGATGGGCAATGGCTGGCCTTTACGGCAGTCGGCATGGGCGCAACGTTTCCAGACTTGTATCGCGTTTCGTTGGCCCACCGCGAAGGCGACTCCGAAGCTCTTGAGCGGTTGACCGACGACGATGTAATCGAAAGCTGGCCCAGCTGGTCACCGGACGGGACACGCTTGGTCTACGTTGCCGATTCGAGCAAGTTGGAATTCAGTGCCTCCGTTGATTTGCGCATCTACGACACAACGGACAGCAGCATCACGCCGTTGACGGACGACGGCGGCGCGTTGATCGAAAGCGCGCCGGATTGGTCGCCGGACGGCCAATCGGTGGTTTTCCAGGCACATGCGGCGGAAAGCGACACTTTCGATATCTATCGCATTTCGCTGGATGGGGCAGCCCCTGCGGAAAAACTGATCAGCTCGGAAGCCAACGACATCCACCCGCGTTACTCGCCGGACGGACGTTACATTCTCTTTTCCTCGGATCGCGCGGGGAACTGGGATGTGTACATCTACGATTTGGTGACGCACAACACGTACCAATTGACCCACTCGCCGTACACCGACATTGGCAACGACTGGGGATCGTAAAAGGGGGCCTTGGCGGGCGGTGGGCACGCGGGCGCGCCGCCCGCCCCGCGCTCCGCGCGGCGCAAAGCGGCTGTGCCGCTTTGGGTGCGCCGAATGGCGCACGGCGGCGCGCCAAACCGACGCACGCACGTTGAAAACACAATCCCTCTGCAAATCCACGCTCGCAAAGGACGCTCAATGTTCACACGCATTCAAGCTGCTGCCGAACGTTTGCAACCTCACGCGCACCGCACGCCGATTGCCACGTCGCGCACGCTGGACAGGCGCGTCGGGGCGCAGGTGTTTCTGAAGTGCGAAAATTTCCAGCGCGTAGGCGCGTTCAAGTTTCGCGGCGCGTTCAACGCCATCAGTCAGCTTGGCGACGCGCAACGCGCGCGCGGCATCCTGACGTACTCGTCCGGCAACCACGCGCAAGCCGTTGCGCTGGCCTGCCACATCTTTGGCGTTCGCGCGCATGTGGTCATGCCGCAAGACGCTCCGGCCATCAAACGCGCCGCCACCGAAGGCTACGGCGCGCATGTCATCCCCTACGATCCGAACGCCACCACCCGCGAGGAACTGGCAGCCGCGCTCGCCGCCGAACATGGCTACACCGTCATTCCCCCCTACGATCATGTGGATGTTGTAGCCGGACAAGGCACAGCGGCGTTGGAACTGTGCGAAAATGTGGGCGAACTGGACACGCTGCTCGTGCCATGCGGTGGCGGCGGGTTGCTGAGCGGGTCGGCGATTGCGGCCAAAGCGCTTTGCCCGCAATGTCACGTGGTTGGCATCGAGCCGGAGCTGGCCGACGACGCCACGCGCTCTTTCCGCACGGGCACGCTGCACCGCGTGCACAATCCGCCCACCATTGCAGACGGCACGCGCACGCCGTCGCTGGGGGAAGTCACCTTCCCGCTGGTGCTGCGCTACGTGGACGCCATGCAAACAGTGAGCGAGCAAGCGATCATCGAGGCGGTGCGCTTCCTGTTCTACCGCCTCAAACTCGTGGTGGAGCCTTCCGGCGCGCTGGGCGTAGCGGCACTGCTCAGCGGCGCGGTGAAACCGCACGGGCGCGTCGGCGTGATCCTCAGCGGCGGCAATATTGACGCCCCCACCATGACACGCATCCTCAACGGCTGATCACAGCAGCCGGTAGGCATGTGCGTTGCGGTAATACACGGCCACCGCCGTCCCCGCATCCGGCAAAGGCTTGTGGCGCAAATCGTTGCGGATTTGGCTGGTTTGCGCGGTGATTGCCAAGCCGTGTGGCGTGCGAAAACGATAGCGAATCTTGACCTTGTAATCTCCATCCGCGTCAGTTTGTCCCTCGCACGTCACAATCTGCCCGGGCAAGATGCGTCGCCGTCGTCGTAACCACGCCTGGCGCTGTACCATGCCCAAGCTCAAGAACATCAGCGCCAGCACCGCCAACGCCGATGCCCCAAAGATCAGTCGGTCGCGTGTTTCCAACGATGGATCGTCGGCGTCCGCGTGGGAAAGCGCAGGATCGTTCAGCCAAAACGTCACACGCAAAGGATCATCCACGTGCAACCTGCGATACACGTTCTCGCTGGTTTCCTGCTGCTCTTCGTAAACGGTTTCGGCCTCGTTCTGGCGCACGCTGAACGTGTAGCGCAGCACATAGCCACCGTCGCGCGCTTCCAACGCAGTGATCGTGCCGTCAGCCTGTGCACCGCCGTGCTCCAGCCGATACCAATCGCGTATATCCGGCAGCACCAACGCCCATAACACGCCCATCACCAAGAACACCATCGCCGCCAGCCCAAAGGCACCACGTCCACGCTTTTTCTGCGCGATAATGCGTTGGCGTTCCTCGCTGATCAGTTTGCGATTGGTCGGTTCGAGCAGGAACGGGCCATCGTTTGGCGGAAGGGCAGCGTTTTTCTGACCTGCGCGCGCGGTTGAAGGTGCTTTTTGAGAGGAAGGAGACTTCTTCATAGGGTCACTCGCAGGAAGCTCTGGAGCATACGCCGCAGAAACGGCGGTGCTCGCGTGCGGTTTGGGGGCAGGAATCGTCGGCGCGCTTTCTTGTAGCGCCTGCCATGCCGCTTGGCGCACAGCAGGCGCTGGGTCTTGCTCGTAAAGGTGCTCGAACACCTGCTGCACGCGCGGGTCGCCCCGCACCCAACGCAGCGTCTTGACCCCCCGCAAGCGTGCAGACGGGTCGGCGCTGCGCAAGAGCGCCAAGCTGTGCAATATCTCGGTCGGGGTCGGCGTCGGAAGCGTGCTCATCGTCCCCGCGCACTATCAGCAGCCGAACGTATCCACCGGTATAGGTTCAGATTCTGCCCAACGTCGGTTGAACTCTTCCAAGTACACTTGCGCAATGGCGCGATTATGGATGATCAACATATTTTCGTCGTTTTTGCTGGCTGCACTGTTCGAGAAATTAAACGACCCGAATGCCACAATCTCGCCGTCAAAGATGAACACTTTGTGATGCAAAATATCCGGATTGCCATCCTGACGCACGTTCACCCCCGCACAATACAGCGGCTCGACAAATGAACGGCTCGACGATTCCACAATGCCCTTCACATCCAGCGCACCTGCGGCGGAACGGTCACGCAAAAGCTCCATGACCGAACGCTTGGTGCCGTTGTCGTTCCAGTCCAGGCTGTCGGTGAACGAAAAGGCCATGAAACGCACCTCGTGCGCGTCCTGGATCAATTGCGCCAAGCGCGTTCCGGCGTCGCCTTCTGACTCAAAGATCGTCTCAATGGCGGTGCCCTCCACCGTCACAACGGGGTTGGGCACAATGTTCGGCGAGGACGTGCCGAATTCACCCGCGAACATTTCTTCGAATTCCGCTTCGTAATTTTGCGCCAAACGGCTGGAACGGATCAGGATCGAGTTGTTGTTATTGTTGTACATGCCGTTGTGGGTGATGTTGGTCGAGCCTGTCCACACATATAGCCCGTCCACCACGAAAAATTTGTTGTGCATCAAATTGCGGCGGCTGGTATCCGCCACAACAGGGATGCCCGCGTCTTGCAGCTCGGTGAGCGTGGTTCCCGGGTCGTTGATGCCGTGTTTGTCGTCTGTAACCACGCGCACGCGCACCCCGCGCTGTTGGGCACGGATGAGCGCTTGGGTCACGGCTTCGGAGTTGAGTTGAAAGATGGCCGCATCAATGCTCTGTTGCGCGCTGTCAATCAGCCGCATCAACGCTTCTTCAATCGGCGCGCCGTGAAAGTCAGCTTCGTTTGTGGAGTTGATGGGATCGGTGAAGTACAATTGGAACCAACCGCCGTCGTAGCCGCCCGGGATCACATTCAGGTCGGCGAGCGCGCTTGTGTCTATCGTGTCCGGAATTTCCGGCACCACAGCGCCACCACCACCGTTGTCTGTGGTCGTGCCCTCTTCCAGGTTCAGCACATCAATTCCCAGCACGAACTGAGCAAAGAGCAGCGCCAAGATGAGCAAAACACCGCTTGCCCCCCCCAGCTTGATACGGGCGGGTTTGGGTGGCTGGCTATTGCGCTTGGTCATGGTCTTCTCCTGATGCGGTTGCAGAATCCGAAGCCGAGGATTTTTCCGTGTTCCCTGCGGCGTCTGTTTTGCGGCGCAAAATGCGCTTGATGCGGTCTCCAAACGTGTTGCCCACCGTCTCCCCGAGCGTTTGCGCAGGGGACTCTGTGGCGGGTGGAGCGGTGCTTTGTCCTAGCATTTCGCCAAGTGTTTGGGCTGGCGTGCCGGACGTCTCCGTGTTTGAAGGCGTTTCGGCAGCGTGTCCCAAAATTCCGCCGAGCACGTGCGCAGGCGGGGGAGGCGCTGCTGTGGCAGGGATGTCCTCGTCGGGCGCTCCGACGTTTTGTCCCAGCGCGTCGGCGAGGCCGTGCGGTCGCCCGGGAAGCGGAGGGGCTGCGGGGCGTGTTTCCGGCGGCGTAAGTCGGGCGAGCACATCGCGCAGCAGATCATCGTCGGTTTGCGGCGTGTTTCCGGTCACCCACGCGGCGATCACTTCATCGGCCAATGTGGGGGCATCCTCGCCCAGCAATTCTCGGCTCAGCCCGTTGAGCGAACGCAGCATATTGGTTAGCCACGCCGTGCCCTTCTTGTGCCGGTAACGCACCGCCCAATTGATGTTGGTCATCAAATCAACCAGCGCGCCGGCAGCCTCGTCCAACTGATCTTCGTCCGGCGTAACGCCCTGGGTCACCCAGCGCGCAGCAACGCGCTCGGCTTGCGCCCGTCCCCATTCAATGAACGGGATCGCGGCGGCGTCTTGCAGCCCGTCGCGGATGGCACTGTCGCTTGCAATAGCATCTTGCAGCAACTTGGCCCAGCGTTGGGCGTGGGGGGGCAAAGTATCCGCCATATCA
>CAZZNC010000039.1:0-10975 GCA_964655405.1 uncultured Anaerolineaceae bacterium
GGGCGGAGAGGAGAGGAGCGTATGCAAACCCTGACCACGGTATTCGGCGGCACGTCGGTCGGCAACCCTGCGGCTATCGCCCAAGCAGCGGAACTTGTGCGCCAGGCCAGCGAAGAACACGAGCGCGTCTTGGTGGTGTGCTCGGCGATGAGCGGCGTGACGGACAAGCTGATCGAAGGGGCACAAACCGCCTCACAGGGCGACACGGTGCGCTACCGCGTGCTGGCTTATGAGCTGCGCGTGCAACACCGCGCAGCCATCCGAGAGCTGCTGGAAGCGGACGTGGAACGCATCGCCATTCACGACGAGATCGAGGCGCTGATTGACGAGTTCGAAACGCTGTGTTACGGCATTTCCGTCTTGCACGAAGCCTCCCCAAAGGCTATGGACAAAGTCATGTCGCTGGGCGAGCGCATGAGCGTTCCTATCGTTTCTGCGCGGCTGCGGCAGCTCGGCGTGCCCAGCAACACGGTCAGCGCCAGTCACTTGATCGTCACCGATGAGCAGTTCGGTCATGCTGGCGTGCTTTTCGCGGCCACCGAAGCGCGCGTGCGCGCCGAGCTGCTGCCGCTTTTGGAACAGGGCATGGTGCCGGTGGTGACGGGCTTCATCGGCGCGACCGAGGACGGCGTCGTGACCACACTGGGGCGCAGCGGCAGCGATTACACGGCGGCGCTGTTGGGTGCGTATGTGGACAGCAACGAGGTGTGGATTTGGACAGACGTGGACGGGGTCATGACCACCGATCCGCGCATGGTGCCGGACGCGCAAGTGATCCCGGTGCTTTCCTACGGCGAGGTGGGCGAAATGGCCTACTTCGGGGCAAAGGTGCTCCATTCCAAAACGGTACAACCGTTGGCCGAGCGCAGCATCCCTGTGCGCGTGAAGAACACCTTCAACCCCACGCACACGGGCACATTGGTCACCAGCCAGGAAGAAAACACCCCGGGCACCGTCAAGGCCGTGACCGCCATCCCCGACATCAGTCTGCTTACGGTGGCAGGGCACGGTATGATCGGCGTGCCCGGCATTGCTGCGCGAACCTTTGCCGCGGTTGCCAAGCAGGGGGCCAACGTGTTGATGATTTCCCAGTCTTCCAGCGAGCAAAGCATTTGTTTTGTCGTGCCGCAAGAAGCCGGAACGCGCGTGGTGCGCGCCATCGAGAAAGAGTTCGAAGTCGAATTTGGCCGCCAGGACATCGAACGGGCCTGGGCCAACAACGACGTGGAGATCGTGACCGTTGTCGGCGCAGGCATGTTGACGCAATCCGGCGTGGCGGCGCGCGTTTTCGGCGCGTTGGGTGAAGTGCACGTCAACATCCTGGCAATTGCGCAAGGGGCGAGCAACTACACCGTTTCGATGGTTGTGCACGCCCAGGACACCACACGCGCCGTACAAGCAATCCACCGGCTGATCATCAGCAACGGGAAACACTAGCGCGCTGCGAACAGGATGGGAGTCTCCATCCATTGGTGTGGCCCGCTGATAGGATGGACACATTGACGCCGATCCCACTTTTTACACCCGGGCAAAGCACGGTAGACTTTGCCCTGTAGACAAAGCACCAAAGCAATTTGAGCTATCTTCAGCGTCGCATAAGTGCGTGGCTGCTTTTGCATCAATTTTCTGAAACCAGGAAACAACACCCTATGACATCCTCGCCCGTTCGCCCTACCACTTATGTCGAAGTCAATGTGGACGCCATCGCCCACAATGTCCGCGCGCTCAAAGCGCATATCGGCCCGCGCGTGGAGCTTTTCGCCGTCGTCAAGGCCAACGGCTACGGGCACGGAACGCTGGTAGTCGCCCGCACCGCGTTGGAAAACGGCGCCTCACGGCTGGCCGTTGCGCGCGTTGCCGAAGGGATAGCGTTGCGCGAAGCAGGAATCGGCGTGCCCATTTTGGTGATGAACTACACCTTGCGGGGCATGTTGGAAGAAGCCGCCGCACACGGTCTGACCTTGACGGTCACCGAGCGCGCAAGTGCCGAGCAGCTTTCGGCATTGGCGCAACGCTGGGAACGTCCGCTGACCGTGCATGTCAAGGTGGATACGGGCATGGGAAGACTTGGCCTGTTGCCGGACGAAGTGCTGCCGTTCTTGCAAACGATCACAGCGCTGCCCGGGTTGCGCGTGGAAGGGCTGTATAGTCATTTTTCCGTTGCGGACTTGGCCGACAAAAGTTACACACACCAGCAGCTCCGCACATTCCGGCGTGTGGTCGAACAGTTGCGCGCGGCAAGCGTTTGCCCGCCATTCCTACACATCGCCAACAGCGCCGCCACGCTGGATTTGCCCGAAACACACCTCGACGGGGTTCGCACCGGCATTGCCATGTACGGCTTGCGCCCCTCCGACGAAGTGGCACCAACCGTACCGCTTCGCCCCGCGCTGACGCTCAAAAGCCACGTGGCGCGCGTGCGCACGCTGCCCAAAGGCACGAGCATCAGCTATGGGCGCACATTCATCACCCCGCGTAAAATGCCGGTTGCGCTCATTCCGGCGGGCTACGGCGACGGCTATCACCGGCTGCTTACCAATCGCGGGGAAGTGCTGCTCAACGGCAAGCGTGCCCCTATCGTAGGCCGTGTGTGCATGGATCAGTTCGTGGTGGATATATCACGGGTGGGGCCGGTGGCGCTGGAAGACGAGGTCGTGTTGATCGGTTGCCAGGGTAGCGCGTGCATTCCGGCGGAAGAAGTGGCGCGCTGGGCTGAAACGCTCAACTACGAAGTGACCACGGCACTTTTGCCCCGTGCGCCGCGCATTTATGTGCGTGACGCGGGCTAAGCCGCTCACAGCCTGGCCATCCCCCACCCACATTTTTGGTGCTTTTCGTCTTCCTTTTTGTGGTAGACTAGCCAAAGAAGCACCCAACGGGACGAGTAGGTGTCCTCACGTGCAAGGGTAGGACTTTCAGCGGAATGATCGAGCAGTTGCTCAAGCGGTTGGAGTGTAAGCAATGACCAACGCAGAGAAGAAAATCACCATCGTTTGTGTGGAAGACGATCCAGAAATGATCGATTTGATCCGGCTGATCTTGTCACGCCAAGGTTATGAAGTGATCGGCGCTGACGGAGGCCGTGAAGGGCTAAAAGTGATCCAAGAAATCCTGCCGGACTTGGTGCTGCTCGATCTGATGATGCCGGATATAGACGGCTGGGAAGTTTATCAGCAGATGCGCGAGAACGAGTCTACGCAAGAGATTCCGGTGATCATCGTCACTGCCAAAGCCCAGGGCGTAGACAAAATGCTCGCCTTGCAAATCGCTAAAGTGGACGATTACATCACCAAGCCCTTCGGCCCTGCCGAGCTTTTGACCAGCGTTTTACGTGTTTTGGAAGACGCCGGCATCGAAGCCAAGCAGGCCGAAGAGGCCGGAGACTAACCGCCAGCGATCCTCTCAGAAGCCACCTGCCGTGCCTTGCGTGCAATCAACAACGTGTTGAAGTTGAATGCCCAAGGCGCGATTTTGCTCAGCAGCACACCGAGCGCATCCGCCAGGCGGGTGACGCGATAGTAGCCCGCTGCGCGAAACGGCCACCCCAGCCCCCACAGTGTAAAGCTGTGGCTGGTGGGCTGCACCAAGAGCAACTCGAAGCCGGCGGCCTCTAATTCCGCGATGAGTTGATGTTGGGTGTAGGTGCTCTCGTAAAAATCATCGTCGGTCAGCAGCGACTGGCCCAACAACCGCCGCTTGAGCCGTGTGGCACGGTGCACCACGTTGGGGTAGGGAATGGTCAACACCAAGACACCGTCGCGCGCCAGCACGCGGTTAGCCTCGCGCAACGCCGGCCCAACGCCATGCTCGAAGTGTTCGAGCACGCCAAAGGACAAATAGCCGTGCAGCGCCCCGTCCGCATAGGGGAGCGCGTGCACGTCTCCCACTTGCAAACGCAGCGTTGGATCGTAAGCCCGAGCTACCCGCAGCGCGCGTTCCGCGTAGTCCAGCCCGATGATGTCAAAGCCCATTTCTTTCAGCTTGATCATCGCCGCGCCCAAACCGCACCCCGCTTCCAAAATAGTCTTGTCTTTGGGCAAGTAGGCGCTATACGTTGCCAACACCTCACGGGCGCGCTTTTCGGTGAAAAGCTCCAGTTCGATCTCAACATTGGCCGTTTGCCAAATCTCTTCCCAAGATGCGCGCGTGCGCTCGTAAAGGTCGCTCTGTTCGTTTTGCGGATCGTTCGTCATGGTCACTTTTTCCGTTGCTTGCAAATAGCTTCGGTCCAATTCATCAAACGCGCCATGCGCTGAGCGTAGGTGTGGTGCGCGTGGACATGCGCACGTCCGGCGTCGGCGATTTTCGCGCGTTCGTCCTCGTGCGCCAAATAGTATGCCACCAGCTCGCGCAAGTGCTGGGGATCGCGGAAGGTAACCAAATGTTCGCCCACCGTGAACCACTCGCGCACGCCCGGGCGCTCGTCGGCGATCTGAAACGCCCCCACGCCGCAGGCTTCAAAGAGCCGCATATTGCCCCCCCAGCGCATGAAGTTTCCGTGTGCGTTGACTACGATTTTAGCCGCACCGGTGATACGTAGCATCTTTTCGCCCAGCGCCGCCCCGCGATAGTATCGTTTGAGCGAAGGCGGCACGTCGTGCACGCTCCAGATGCCAAGATCGAAGTCGCGCAGTGCTTCTAACACCGCCACGCGCTCGCTGTACAGCCGCGACGGGACCAGCGTGCCCACCACGCCAACTTCGCACGTGTACGCGCGCTTTTCTTCCGGCGTAAGCGTATGGGGGTGATGGAAGTCTGGATCAATGGCCGAAAGCGGCAGCACTTCCACGCGCGGAGTACCCAGCTCGCGCCATTGCATGGCGTGGTAAAGGTCGTTGGCAATCACCAGATCGTAAAGCGGAGCAGCGGCGCGCTCGACGGGCTGCGAAAAGACAATCGGCGACGTGCCGCACGCATAGATCAACGCCGCGCCGTGCCGTTCTTTGAGCGTTACCAACGTTTCCGGCAAGATCACACGATTGTCCCCGGGCACGATGATCACGTCCGGCGCAAAGCGTTCTGCAAAGCGCAACAAACGCCGGTTGCGCAGCCGAAAATCTGGATTAGCACGGGGCAAACGGGCGGCCAATGCGCTCAGCGCGCGCCCCAACGTCAACCGCTGAGACATACGCAATGGGTGCGGCTTGGCCCAAGGCAGCGCACTGGCTGAACGCCAAAAAACCGCACACTCGTGCCCTTGCGCGCGCAATGCTCGCACCCAGAAATAATGCCCCTGCGAAGGCGGAAAGAGCGGGGCTTGCCCGGGCGCAGCGTTGCGGCGCGCCTTTTCCAATTCTTGCGGATGGTGTAACGAAGCGATGAAAAGTATCCTCATGCGTTTACCTCCCGCTGCCACCAACGCCGCACATATCTTCCTCCAGGCATAGCCGTTGCCATGCGGTAAAGCAAGTCCCAATCGTCCGGCGCCAATGCTCCGCTGACCAACACCAGCGCCACATAGGCCGGCACGCCAACCACCACCGCCAGCAGTGGATGCACGCCACGCAATGCCCACACCGCCGCCGCCGTTCCCAGCGCAACCCACGCCAGCCGCCACACGTGGTTACGCACCCGCGCCCACCAGTCCGCCGGAAACGTAAACGAGCGTACCAACGCCACCAAGATCATGCATTCGGCTATCAGTGAGGCCACCGCTGCCCCCGTCACATCCAACACGGGCAACAACACAATCAACAAAACAATGTTCAGCACCAAGCCACTGCTACGAACAATCAACAGCCAACGCTGGCGGTTTTGGATCAGCAGCGCCTGGGCCAAAACATTGTTGACCATCGTCACCACCGTATACCAGATCAACACTTGCAACACAGAAGCCGTCTTGGTGAAGCCTGTGCCGAAAAGCAATGCCGCCAGCGGCACAGATAGCAGCGACGTGAAAATAGCAATCGGCACGCTGGCAAGAAGGTTGAAAAAAGCTAGTTTTTCCATCAACACTTGGAAGAGCTGTGTTTGCCCCTCTCCCCACATACGCGACATCATCGGGAAAACGGCCACCAAAATAGTCGTGCTCAGCAGCTCGATCACGCCGAAGACGATCACAAAGCCCGCTGTGAGTTGCCCAGTGCCTTCCGCGCCCAAAATGGCGGTGGTGATCAGTTTGTCGGTGTGTTGATAGGCCAGGAACAAAAAAGCGTTGAGCGCAATCGGCCAGCCGTCACGCAAAAGCGCGCGCATCAAGGCACGGTCTGCGGGCAACGCCGGACGCACGCCCGTGCGCGTCAACGCGAGCCAATAGACCGCCGCGCGCCCCAAGCCCGCCGTGATGGTTGCGGCATACAACCCCCACAGTCCCCAACCGGCCAGCAAAGCAGCGCCACCCAGCATCAGCAACATGGCAACATGACCAATTGCGATCAATGAGGGGAGCACCATACGCTCTTGGGCCAAGAGCTGGTTGTGGCACATATTGCCCAGCACGTCCACCAGCAAACTCAGCGCGGCCAACGCCAACAGTACGCGCAAATCCGCCGCGTAGCCGAACAACCACGCGGCGACACACAGCAACACGTATCCGGCAGCGGCCAACGCCGGTTGCAACGTCAGCGTGGCGCCCAGATAGCGGGGAGCATCTTGCGGACGGCGGGCCACGTCGCGCAACACGATTAGCCCCATGCCAAAATCGGGGATAGCCGCGCCTATCGCCAACAGCGCACCAATCGTGCCGTAAACGCCGTACTCCTGCGCACCCAACAAGCGTGCCAACGCAATCTGCCAGGCAAAAAGCGCGCCTTTGGTCACCACGTTGGCAAAGGCCAACGCAGCGGCATTGCGTGCAGCACGGCGGGCGGTCTCGCTGGCAAAACCGCTGCTTGGAACTTCGGCTTCTGCGGGGAACGTGCTCACAGAGGGGTTACTCGTCTCCGATGTCGTCGGCGAACTGCCGCGCTTGGGCAATCAAATCGTCGCGCAACGGTGTAAATGTATCGGTCACGCGCAAACGCGGGCTGAGCATCCGGATGGTATGCGGCACGTTCGGCGGCGTGACAATCATGTCGCCCGCTTGCATCCGGTGCGGCTCGCCGTCCAGGTAAAAGATCATTTCACCTTCCACCACGTAAGTAATTTGCTCGTGCGGGTGGCTGTGCAAGGGGATCGGTTCGTCGGTGGCGCAATCGCTGAACTCCACCGCCACGATCATCACGTTTTCCCCGTGCGCAATGTAGTATTTGCCGCAAGATCCCAAAGGGGTCAAGGGCGTTTCGGCGCGTTTGACGACGCTCATAGGCCAGCTCCCAAAAAGGCACGTTGCCACAGCTCCAGCAGCAACAAACGCGAAACCAGTTGCACATGTTCTTCACGACGGGTGAAATGGCGCACAAGCAAGCGTTCCAGCGCCTGCGGCTGAAAATAGCCACGTTGCAAGGTACGCGAATCGAGCAAGATTTCCTGCGCACGAGAACGCAATGGCCCATCCAACCATTGCAAAACCGGACTGCCGAAATACTTTTTGGGGCGTTCCAATGCCCAAGGCGGCAGATAGGGGCGCATGGCTTCGCGCAACAGCCACTTGTTGCCGCCGCGTTTCAGCTCTGAAGGGAGCGTGATGGCAAAATCCAGCAGCGGACGGTCAAAGAACGGCACGCGCAATTCCAATGAGTGGGCCATCGTGATCTTGTCGGAAAGCAACAACCCGTCGGCAGGCAGCCAGGTTTGCACCACAACCGCCTGCGCCATGTTGACCGGATCGGGATCGTCAGCCAGCGTGGACTCCAACAAAGCGGCAAATGTACGTTCCTTGTGTAGGCTCTGTTGCCAAGCGGCCCATGTTTCCGACGTATAGAGCCGACGACGCAGCCGGTCGGAAAAAACGTAGCCTTCGAAGGAAGACAAGCGGCGCAAGCCCTCTTGCGGTGGCAAGAAAAGCGCGTGCCAGCGCGGTACATAGTACGGCAACGCCCCCAATATCCGTACCCGTTTGAGCTTTGGGGCAAACGCTTCCAATGCACGCAAAGAACGCTCGCCCGCCCAAGTTACGGGGCCGAGCCTCCGCAACCGCGCTCCCCAACGCAACACACGCGGCCACAGCCGGTGAGCGGGGTAACCGCCGAAAAGCTCGTCCCCACCGATGCCCCCGAGCACGACCTTTACGTCGCGCGCGGTCACTTCGGCCAAAGCCTTGAGGCTAACAAATGCGGGGTCTTCGACAGGCTCGTCGGCGTGATAGACCGAAGCGATCAGGTGCGCCCACCAATCCTCGGCGGTGATCGTCAGCTCATGGTGCTGTGTGCCGAAGTGTTTGGCGATGCGCGCGGCCTGGGCCTGCTCATTGTCGCGCGTGGGCACGTCGTAGCCCACCGTGTAGGTGCGCACGCGCTCCGGCTCAAATTCGCTCATCAGCGCCAAAACAGTTGCCGAATCCACCCCCCCGCTGAGGAACAACCCCAATGGCACGTCCGAGCGCAAATGCAGACGCACCGCGTCGCGCAGCAATTCGCGCGCCTGGACAACCGCCTCTTGGGCGTTCTGTGGACGCGCGGCGGGTGTTTGCGGATCGTCGGCGGCTGCGCCCCAACGCCAAAAACGTTCCTGCTGCATCGTCCCCGTGCGTGTGTCCACCAGCAGATAATGCCCCGGTTGCAACCGTCGCACGCCCGCGAACAACGTCTTTTCCCCCAGCATATAGCCGAAGCTGAGGTACGTATCCAGCACGGCGGGGTCAAGCGCCAAGTGCACTTCCGGCACAGCGGCCAGCGCCTTGATCTCACTAGCGAAAAAGAGCCGCCCGTCCCGCTCATAAAGATACAACGGTTTGATGCCGATATGGTCAACGGCCACCAGCAAACGCCCGCGCCGTGCATCCCAAAGCGCAAAGGCATACATGCCGCGCAGATGGTCGAAAAGCCCCATCCCGTGCTGTTCGTAAAGGTGGAGAATGACTTCGACATCGGTGCGCGTGGAAAAGCTGTGCCCTTGCGCGCTGAGCTGCTGGCGCAGCTCCACGTAGTTGTAAATTTCGCCGTTGCAAACGACGGCCAATGAGCGATCTTCGTTGTAGATCGGCTGATCGCCGCCGCTGAGATCAATAATGCTCAGCCGCCGCATTCCCAGCGCGATCCCGGGAGCGTCGAAGAAGCCTTCGCCGTCCGGCCCGCGATGTGCGATGCGTGCCGCCATAGCCCGCGTCCAAGCGGGGTTCAGGCTGTCGCGCCCGCGCATGTCCACAATACCCACAATGCCACACATGGCGAAGATTATACCAGCATCTGCACGGGAAACACGCCCCCGTGCTCAAGAACAATTTTCCCCAAAAGAACAGGCGAGAGCCGCAGCCCTCGCCTGAGTGTATTCACGCTATTGGAGCGTGCGTTTACATCATGCCACCCATGCCACCCATGCCGGCGTCAGCTGGCATCGGAGCCGGCGGCTCGGGGATGTCCGTGATCAACGCTTCGGTGGTCAGGATCATGGCCGCGATGCTGGCCGCGTTTTCCAAAGCGCCTTTGGTCACCTTCGCCGGATCGATGATGCCGGCCTGGATCATGTCCACGAACTCGCCGCGCATCACGTCGTAGCCGATGTGGGTGTTGTCTGCTTCAGCTTGCTTGGCGAGCACTTGTTGCTGGATCACGCCGCCGTCCAAGCCTGCGTTTTCCACGATGCCGCGCATGGGCATTTGCAGCGCCTGGCGCACGATCTTCACGCCGGTGTTCTCGTCGTCATAGTCCAATTCCAGCTCGTCCAATGCGCTCATAGCGTGCAGCAGCGCCACACCGCCGCCCGGGACAATGCCTTCTTCCACCGCTGCGCGGGTGGCGCTCAGCGCATCTTCGACGCGGTGTTTCTTTTCCTTCAACTCGACCTCGGTGGCCGCGCCCACACCGATCACAGCCACGCCGCCGCTGAGCTTCGCCAGCCGCTCTTGCAGCTTCTCGCGGTCGTAATCTGAGGTGGAATTCTCGATCTCGGCACGGATCTCTTCGATGCGCCCTTTGATCGCGTCCTCTTCGCCTGCGCCGTCCACGATGGTCGTTTCGTTCTTGTTCACAACAACCTTGCCCGCCTGGCCCAAATCTTCGACCGTCGCGCTGTCCAATTTGCGGCCCAGCTCTTCGGTGATGACCTGTCCACCGGTCAAAGTGGCGATGTCGCGCAACATGGCCTTACGCCGCTCGCCGAACCCGGGGGCCTTAACCGCCACCACGTTCAACATCCCGCGCAGCTTGTTGAGCACCAACGTCGCCAATGCCTCGCCGTCCACATCCTCAGCGACGATCACCAGATTGCGCTTGCCCGTTTGGAGCAACTTTTCGAGCAAGGGGACAATATCGGTGGCCGCCGAGATTTTCTTGTCGTGGATCAAAATATACGCATCTTCGATCACGGCTTCTTGCGTTTCCGCGTTGGTGATGAAATACGGAGAAATGAAGCCCCGGTCGAACTGCATCCCCTCGACGTAATCGGTCTCGAACTCCAACCCTTTGCTTTCCTCAACCGTGATCACGCCGTCTTTGCCGACTTTGTCCATCACTTCTGCGATCAACTCGCCGATGGTGCTGTCTTGTGCGCTGATGGCTGCCACCGCCGCGATCTCTTCCTTCGTGTTGATCGGGATCGCCATGTCGCCGATGCGCGCCGAAACGACTTCCGCCGCCGCCTCGATGCCCCGCTTGAGCAGCATCGGGTTGGCGCCCGCCGCCAGGTTGCGCAGCCCCTCGGTCACCATGTAGTACGCCAGCGCCGTTGCCGTGGTCGTGCCGTCACCGGCAATGTCGTTGGTTTTGGTGGCCGCTTCCTTCAGCAACTGGGCACCCATGTTCTCGTAGGGGTCTTCCAGCTCAATTTCCTTGGCGACCGAAACGCCGTCGTGCGTGATGGTGGGCGCGCCCCACTTCTTATCCAGCGCCACATTGCGCCCCTTCGGGCCAAGCGTGGTCATCACGGCTTTGGCGAGCGTATCAATACCGGCTTTGAGCTTGTTACGCGCTTCTTGTTCAAAAACGAGTTGCTTGGGCAT
>CAZZNC010000040.1:0-8889 GCA_964655405.1 uncultured Anaerolineaceae bacterium
CGTACTCCACGAATCGCAACTGCCAGGGAATTTGGCGCTGGTCTACCATGCGCACATGGCCTTCCGAAGTCCACTCTACGGTTCGCATGTTCTCACTCAACCTTCCCAAAATGCCTCACCATGCGCTGCATTGTACCGCAGCCGTGCTCCACGCGCCCGACCGTCGCGCGCTGACCAAACGTTACCTTGCCAAACCCTACGAGCTGCGGTAGTATTCTGACCACTTAGCGCCCGCGACATGGCTCGTTGCAGCCCTGGCGGGCGGCTTTCCGTCTGTCGACGTGGGGCTGTCCCACGCAACGCAGACAAGCCCGTGGAAAGGAGACCACGCAACACACATGAAACGGCAATATGAACTAGGGTTCATCATCCCCAGCAGCGTCTTGGAACAAGACACCCAGCGCATTATTGACATGGTCAAAGGCTGGGTAGAAGAACTGGACGGAGAGGTCACCAACGTAGATTATTGGGGCCGTCGTCGTCTCGCCTACCCCATCGAAGACTATCGCGAAGGCTATTACGTCTTCCTGCTGATGGACTTCCCTACCGAGCAACTGCCGGAACTGGAACGCCGCATCCTTCTCAACGATCAGATCATCCGACACTTGGTCGTTCGTCCAGAAAAAAAGTAACGACAACGCCACACACAACACCGGATCGTTGAGACAACCGAGGAGCGAGTGAGGTATGGGGCGAGGCTTGAACAAAGTGATGATCATCGGTCATCTGGGGCGTGATCCAGAGTTGCGCTATACGCCCAGCGGACGCCCCGTTACCAGTTTCAGCGTGGCAACCACACGCACCTGGACTTCCTCAGACGGTGAGCGGCGCGAAGAAACCGAGTGGTTCAATGTGGTGGCCTGGGGAAACTTGGCCGAGATTTGCAAAACGCACCTGAGCAAAGGCCAACAGGTCTATGTCGAAGGGCGTTTGCAAACGCGCGGTTGGGAAGACGAAAGCGGCACACGCCACTATCGTACCGAGCTGGTCGCCAGCGAAATGATCTTGTTGGGCGAGCGGCTTTCTTCTCACGAAGACGACGACCACGACGACGACCCACGCGAAACGTTCCCGTTTTGAGCATGGCGCCACACAAGCGCCACGCACAGCAGTTTTGATGTGAAAATCCCCCAGGGTTGGCGCTCTGGGTCCATTCGACAACGAAACACAACAAGGTACGACGAAGGAGACATTTTCAGGTGAGCGAGAACGAAAACCTGGAGAAGAAAACCGAACAAACGCAAGCCCCACGCCGCGAAAGTTCGCAAGCTCCACGCCGCGAAAGTCGCGGTTCGGAATCGCGCGGCGGCTCGCGAGGAGATTCCCGCCCGCCTCGGCGCGGGCGCATGGGACGGCGCGGAGGTCGGCGACGTAAGGAAGACTTTTTCAACGTCAACAAGACCGTGCCGAACTACAAGGACGTGGAAACGCTCAAACGCTTCTTGACCGAGCGCGCGAAAATTCGCCCGCGCCGTCAAACCGGCCTCACGTCCAAAAACCAACGCAAGCTGGCCCGTCAGATCAAGCGGGCACGGCACTTGGCGCTGCTCCCCTTCACCGACGAGCAAACGCGCCGCTAAGCGACACCGTTGCGCGACGTGTGGGCAAGCTGCCAACGCCGCGTCTGGTTTCAATGCACCGTGTAGACTTGATGCTCGCGTCATCGCGTGCCCGTGAACACGGGAAAACAGCCATCGAGTCGGGTGCTAGGGGGGCGAATCCTTGCGGTTCTCCCCCCTTCTTTGGTGAAGAGCAAACCGGAGGAGAACAGTCGCACCCATGAGCAAAAAACAAAAGACGACCGGCGGGCCGCGTGCACGCCGTTTGACCCATGAAGATTTGAGACGCCGTCGTGAATATAAATCCCATGCCGAACGGGAACGCATGTGGCAGCGTATCGCGCTGATAAGCATCGGCGCGTTGGTGCTGGTGAGCGTGCTGGTGCTGCTCGGCTCGATTGCTTATCAAAACTACCTGGTGCCCCGCCAGGCCATCTCGACGGTGAACGGCACGAAAATTTCCACCCAAGATTTTCAAGACCGTATGCGCTTCCAACGCTGGCAAGATGCCGACAATGTGCGTAATGTGTACTACATGGTTGGCGGCAACGTGGAAGCCGCTAAGCAATACGCCCAAAAACAGCTCCAAAACTTGCAATTTCCGTCCTTGGCAGCCAAGGACGTGCTGGACAACATGGAAAATGAAATCCTGCTCGAACAAGGCGCCAAGGAACTCGGCGTAACGGTCAATGAGGACGAGGTGCAGCAGCACGTGAACGAATTCGTGGCGCAATCGCTGAATTTGACCTTGCCCGGGCAGCCTACCAACACACCCACGAGCGTCCCGAGCGACACTCCCACGCCGCTCGTTTCGCCAACGCCTTCCAACACGCCGCTGCCCACCGAAACGCCGACCGCCGCACCGAGTGCCACGCCCGCGTTGGACGAAGAAGGCACCCCGCTGCCCACCGCGACGGCAACACCTGTGCCCACCGCGACGCTTTCGCCCACCCCGACCCCCACGCTGGAGTCGGACGCTATCGTAGCGACGGTGGACGCCGCAGCGGAAAATTGGTTGGGGGAAGCCAAAAAGAGCGCCGGCATTGACCGCGATGTGCTTTACAAGGTCATGTACTACGACATGCTGCGAAAAGCCGTGCAGGACAAGTTGGCAGAAGACATCCCAACCGAGATGTTGCAAGTGAACACGCGGCACATCCTCTTCGCATTCAATCCGGATCACCCGAACGACCCCACGCCGCCCACCGACGAACAGATCGCCGACGCCAAAGCACGCGCCGAAGCCGCTTTGCAAGCCTTGCAAGACGGCGAGCCATTCGCCACATTGGCCGCCGCCGTTTCCGACGACACGGGCAGCGCCGCCAACGGCGGTGAGCTGGGCTGGTCGCCCACCGACAAGTACGATCCAGATTTTGCGGATGCCGTGCTGAACGCAGAGATCGGCGAGATCGTCGGGCCGGTGCAAAGCCAATTCGGCTTCCACATCATCCAAGTTCACGCGCGCGAAGTACGCCCGCTTTCTGATAGCGAATTCTTGGACCGCAAGAACAAAGCCTATCAAGAGTGGCTGCAAGCGCTCAAAGACGCCGCGGACATCCAACGGCGCGACAAGTGGATCAAACGCGCTATCGAAGAACCGACCTACGATCAATTGCTCGGCGACATCCTGCCGCTTCAATAACGCCGAACACCCGCAAAGTTCAGCGGCGCAGCGTGGAAACGTTGCGCCGCTTTGCGTTTCACGGCTTTTACAGGTCTTCCCCTTGCGCGTATACTGCATATAAAGAAAGACGCTTTTTGCTGCCCCTATAAACTTATTTTGGAGACCTCACATGACAACCATTCCTTCCCCACCCACGCTAATCACCATCGAGCGACACATTTTACAGGAACAAGGACACTATCCAGAAGCCACCGGACGACTGACCCAACTGCTGTACGACATTGCGTTGGCGGCCAAACTGATCGCGCGGGAAACCACGCGCGCCGGCATCGCAGACATCCTCGGGGCGACCACGTCGGAAAACGTGCACGGCGAAACGCAGCAAAAACTGGACGTTTTCGCCGACCGCGTGATCTTCCGGCTCAACGACCACACCGGTCGTGTCGCGGTGATGGCTTCTGAGGAACACGACGAGTTGCTGCACATCCCCCAGCGGCACGCTGCGGGTTACTATGTGCTGATCTACGATCCGCTGGACGGCTCTTCCAATATTGATGTTAACGCACCGGTGGGCACGATCTTTGCCATTCACCGCAAGCGCAGCACCGGAGCAAGCGGCACCAAAGCAGACGTGTTGCAAGCCGGCACCGAACTTGTGGCGGCGGCGTATGTGATTTACGGCTCAAGCACGATGATGGTTTACAGCACGGGGAAAGGCGTGCACGGCTTCACGCTCGACCCAAGCATCGGCGAATTTCTGCTCAGCCACCCCCATATCCGCATCCCTTCCCCGCCCAAGTATTACAGCGTCAATCACGGCTATCAGCGGGACTGGGGCGCAGGGGTGCGGCGCTATGTGGCATGGTTGCAAGCGTTGGACGCGCCGGAACGTTCGCCGCTTTCATTGCGTTACATCGGCAGCATGATCGCGGACGTGCACCGAACCTTGCTGCGGGGCGGCGTGTTCCTTTACCCACCCGACCGCCACCACCCACACGGCAAGTTGCGCTTGACGTATGAGGCGCAACCGTTGGCGTTCTTGTGTGCGCAGGCAGGCGGCTATGCTTCCGACGGGGTCGGGGACATTTTGGAACTGCCCCCCAAAGGCTTACACCAGCGCGTACCGGTCTTCATGGGCAACCGCGAGTTGGTGGAACAGGCAGAAGCGTTCATCCGCGAAGAGGGCGACGAGTGGATGAGCCGTTACACGGCGCAGCGTTGAGCTTAGCGCCACCCTAACGCTTATATCTAATTGGATAGATATTTTTCATTAGCTATTGCATTATCTATAAGAAACCCCTATACTGACCATGTGCGGGCCTCTTGGCCGTTTTGGGGCGGCACGCTTTTGCGTTATTCCGCTCCTTTGTTAAAAGTGTTTGGGAGGGATAAGTATGGATGCATTAGACCTCGCAAGACTCCAGTTTGGCGTCATTACCGTGTACCATTTCTTCTTCGTACCGCTCACCCTCGGGCTTTCGGTGTTCATTGCCATTTTGCAAACCATGTGGTACGTCACCGGCAACGACACCTACAAACGCATGACCAAGTTCTGGGGCAAGCTCTTCGTGATCAATTTTGCCATGGGCGTTGTGACCGGCATCGTCCAAGAATTCCAGTTCGGCATGAATTGGTCGGAATATTCCCGTTTCATGGGCGACATTTTTGGCGCACCGCTCGCCATCGAAGCGCTGTTGGCTTTCTACCTGGAATCCACCTTCATCGGCGTGTGGATGTTCGGCTGGGACAAGCTGCCCAAAAAGGTGCATTTAGCCTCGGTGTGGCTGGTCGCCATCGGCTCCAACCTTTCTGCGCTGTGGATTTTGATCGCCAATTCGTTTATGCAAGAACCCCTTGGCTACGTCATTGACCCCAAGACCGGCTATGTGAAAATGGACGACTTCCTGAAAGTCGCCACCAACCCCAACGTGATTTTGCAATGGCCGCACGTCTTCACGTCCGCCGTAGCGACTGCCGCGTTCTTTGTGCTGGGCATCAGCGCCTGGCATCTGTTGCGCAAAACCAAAGATCATGATTTCTTCATGCGCTCAGCGCGTGCGGCGACCATTTACGGTGTGATCGGGGTGAGCTTTGTCGCATTGGTTGGGCACTTGCAAGCGCAGCACATGGTGGAAACCCAGCCGATGAAAATGGCCGCTGCCGAAGCCCTTTACGAAAGCGAAGACCCCGCCGCCTTCTCGCTGGTCGCTTTCGGAGATTCCAGCTATTTACGCATCCCCAAGATGCTCAGCTTGCTGGCCTATAACAAGCTGGACGGCGAAGTGAAGGGCATCAACGACCTGCAAAAAGAATACGAGCACACCTACGGGCGTCAGGACAGCAACGGCGATCCCATCAACTACGCTCCGCCGGTGATGACCACCTATTGGTCGTTCCGCATCATGGTTGGCGCGGGTTTGTTGATGTTGGCAATGGTGTTTTATGCCGCCTATCTCTTCTGGAAAGGCTCGTTTGCCCAAGCCAAAGGCTTCCTCAAATGGCTGCCCTGGGCCATTCTTCTCCCCTATCTCGCCAACAGCACCGGCTGGATCATGACCGAGATCGGACGCCAGCCCTGGATTGTGTTCGGCTTGCAACGCACCGACCAGGCCGTTTCGCCCAATGTCACGGCGGGCATGGTCGCCACCTCGCTGATCACGTTTACCTTGCTGTATGGCCTGCTGATGTTCGCGGACATCTACCTGTTGAAGAAATACAGCGTTCTCGGGCCGGAAGGCTCCGAGGGCAGCGCGCCGCAAGCGACCGCAGAGGCGGCAGCGTAACACGAGGGGGAGAAAACAATGGGACTGCAAGACCTTTGGTTCATTCTGATCAGTGTGCTTTTTATCGGGTTCTTCTTCCTGGAAGGCTTCGACTACGGCGTCGGCATCCTGTTGCCCTTCTTGGGCAAGAAGGATGAGGAACGCCGTGTCATCCTCAACACCATCGGGCCACACTGGGACGCTAACGAAGTGTGGATGATCACCGCCGGTGGCGCCATCTTCGCCGCCTTCCCGCAATGGTACGCCACGCTTTTCAGCGGCTTCTACCTGGCGTTGCTGGTGATCTTGGTTGCGCTGATCGTTCGCGGCGTGGCCTTTGAGTTCCGCAGCAAGGAAGAGGGCAAAACCTGGCGTGCGTTTTGGGACTGGATGATCTTCGTCGGCAGCCTGCTTCCGGCTTTGTTGTGGGGCGTGGCCTTCGGCAACCTGGTGCAGGGCACGCCTATCGGTTCGGACATGAACTTTACGGGCAACTTCTTTGACCTGCTCAGCCCCTATACACTGCTGACGGGCGCCGCCGGTTTGGCGCTTTTCATCCTGCACGGCGGGATCTATTTGAGCATGAAAACCGACGGCACAGTGCGCGAACGCGCCGAAGCAGCCGCACGTAAGTTGTGGGTAGGACCGGCGGTGCTTTTGGCCGTGTTGGTCGTGGCGCACTTCATTTTCGTGGACGATATGAGCGTGCTCAAGGGCATCGTGCCCGTGTTAGCAGCCGCTGCCGCGCTTGGCGTCGGGTGGATGTTGCGGCAAACCGAGTACGGCAAAGCATTCTTGTTGGGCGCTTTGACCATTGTGCTCTTCACCGTGACCTTCTTCGCCATGCTCTACCCGAACGTGATGGTTTCCAGCACCAATTCGGCCTATAACCTGACCGTGGACAACGCTTCGTCCAGCCACAAAACGCTGCAAGTGATGACCGTCGTGGCGTTGATCCTGGTGCCGATTGTGCTGCTCTATCAATCCTGGACGTATTGGGTTTTCCGCAAGCGTCTCTCGA
Source organism: uncultured Anaerolineaceae bacterium (assembly GCA_964655405.1). Taxonomy (GTDB): domain Bacteria; phylum Chloroflexota; class Anaerolineae; order Aggregatilineales; family Aggregatilineaceae; genus JALSSH01. The sequence continues at coordinate 6,967 of CAZZNC010000040.1, forward strand.
CGAAATCCAAATTGGAATACTAAGCCTCCACAAGGTGGCACACTTCCTCGCAAAGGGCACGGCAACCACGCCGTGCCCCGCCTTTTTTTGACGCCCCCCGCCCCTGCGCGTATGATTGCCCCGCCAGGCATCCACCGAAGGACACCACACCATGAACATAGACCACCGTTTGATGCACGAATTGGGCGCCGTGCGCGTGGCGCTGGCGCTGACGATAGGCTTGGGGCTGCTGGCGGGCCTGGCATTGGTTGCCCAGGCTTTTTTGCTCAGCCGAACGGTGACGCGCGTCTTTTTGGGCAAGCGCGGCCTGGCGGACGTGTGGCCGCTTTTGGCAGGACTGGGCACAGTGATCGTCGTGCGAGCGGTGCTGCTCTGGGCACAACGGGTCAGCGCGCACCACGTGGCCGCGCGGGTCAAGCTGGACTTGCGCGAGCGGCTTTTCGCGCACCTGCTGGCGCTCGGCCCCGCGTATGCGCGCGGCGAACGCAGCGGCGAACTCGCCAACACCGCCACCGAGGGCATCGAGGCGCTGGACGCCTACCTGAGCGAGTACATCCCCCAACTGGCGCTCAGCGTAGCCGTGCCGCTGACGATGCTGGTGGTCATCTTTCCGCTGGATACACTTTCCGGCGTGGTGCTGCTGCTCACCGCCCCGCTGATCCCGTTTTTCATGGTGCTGATCGGCAAAGCCGCCAGCGCCCAATCCCGCCGCCAATGGACGCAGCTCAGTCGCATGAGTGCGCACTTTTTGGACGCGCTGCAAGGGTTGACCACGCTCAAGATTTTCGGGCGCAGCCGCGACGAGATCGCCACCATTGCAAAGGTGAGCGACCGTTTTCGCGTCGCCACGATGAGCGTGCTACGGATCGCATTCCTTTCGGCGCTGGTGCTGGAGATGCTCGCCACGCTGAGCACGGCGGTCGTGGCGGTGGAGATCGGCTTGCGGCTGCTTTACGGGCGGCTGAGCTTTGAGCAGGCGTTTTTCGTGCTGATCCTGGCGCCGGAGTATTATTTGCCGCTGCGGGCGCTCGGCGCGCGCTTCCATGCGGGCACGTCCGGCGTCACGGCGGCACAGCGCATCTACGCCGTGTTGGAAAGCGCGCCTCCGCCCCGTCCGGCAAGCGCCGAGCCGCCCCCCGCCCCATCCTACACCGTGCGCTTCGAGCGCGTTTCCTACGCCTATGAGGGCGGCGAGCGCCCCGCCCTGCACGCGGTCAGCTTTGCATTGGACGCAGGGGAAACGGTGGCGTTGGTAGGTGCGAGCGGCGCGGGCAAATCCACGTTGGCGGATTTGCTGCTGGGCTTTTTGCAGCCCACCGCAGGCCGCATCACGGTCAACGGGCAAGACTTGCGCACGTTGGACGTGGCAACGTGGCGCGAGCGGATCGCCTGGGTGCCGCAGCGTCCGTACCTTTTCGCGGGCAGCGTGGCGGAAAATATCCGCTTGGGGCTGCCGGACGCTTCGGAGAAACAGATCGCCCGCGCGGCGGAGTTGGCGGGCGCGGCAGAGTTCATCCGCGCGTTGCCGCACGGGTACGAAACGCCGCTCGGCGAACGGGGCGCGCGGCTCAGCGGTGGGCAGGCGCAGCGGATCGCGCTCGCGCGCGCTTTTTTGCGGGATGCGCCGCTGCTGATTTTGGACGAAGCCACCGCCAACCTGGACCCGGAAACCGAAGCGGCCTTGCAGCAGGCCATCGAGGCACTTTTGCGCGGACGCACGGCGCTTGTGATCGCGCATCGGTTGCGCACGGTGCAGCGTGCGGCGCGCATCGTGGTGCTGGAAGGCGGGCGCGTGGCGGAAGTGGGCACGCACGCGGAGCTGTTGGCGCGTGGCGGCGTGTATGCACGCCTGGTGGCGGTAGGGACGCAGCCGCGTTAGCGCCCGCTTTGGGGGCGCTGCCCCCAGGCCCCCGCAAGGGGCGA
>CAZZNC010000040.1:8989-10910 GCA_964655405.1 uncultured Anaerolineaceae bacterium
CAGGCTGCCGACGGCAAAACAGGGGGACACACAAGGAACATGGGATGACGTTATTTGCCGGCTTTCACCGTGATCTGACGCGGCTTGACCGCATCGGCTTTCGGCAACGTTAGGGTCAGCACACCGTCCTTGAAGGTCGCTTCGACCTTGTCGTGATCGATGGGTGTGCCGATGGTCAGCGTGCGCTCGAACTTACCGGTCGGGCGTTCGAGCAGAACGTATTTGCGGTCGTTGTCCTCTTCGCGCTTGATCTCGCCGCGAATGCTGAGCGTGTCCCCTTCCAGCGTAATCTCGATGTCTTCCGGAGACAGCCCAGGCACGTCTGCGCGGATCACAATCGCGTCGTCGGTGATGTAGGCGTCCATCGGCAACAGCCAGGCGCCGGTGCCGCGCGTTTCTGTGCCGCGCGCGAACGTTTCTTCCAGCAAACGATCCATCGCCTGCCGCATCGAAAGCATGTCACGGATGGGGTCCCAACGGGTGATGTTCGCCATAATTCCCAGCCTCCTTAGCGCAATGTGTTTTCCCAACTCGTCGCCCCTATGGTACGCCGAGGCACGCTAGAAGAACGTAAACGGCGCGTAGAAGTTCCATCAGCGCCGCGTTGATGTTGCATCAGAACGGCTCAGGGCGTGCGCACCGCCCAGATGCGCACCGTGCCGTCGTCACTCGCAGAAGCGATGCGCGCCCCGTCCGCAGACCAGGCCACGCTGCGCACCGCCGCCGCGTGCCCTTCCAGCGTAATGAGTAGCGCGCCGCTTTCCGCGTCCCAAAGCCGCACCGTGCCCCCTGCGCCACCCGCAGCCAACACCCGTCCGTCCGCTGACCAGGCGAGAGACAAGATCTCCTCTTCGTAGGGTACGGACTCACCGACCATTTCACCGGTTTGAACATCCCAGATTTTTATCGTGCCGCGAAAGTCACTGACCGCCACATATTGGCCGTCAGGCGACCACGCTATCTGCCCCCACACCGGATAAATCCCCGTCAATACGTTGAGCTGTGCGCCGGTCTCAGCGTTCCAAATCCGCAGTGTGTGACCCAAACTGCCAGAAGCAAGACGCCGGCTGTCCGGCGCCCAGGCCATGACCGCAATGGTCGTGCTATGACCGGACAGCGTGCGACGGGAACAACTTGCCTTTGCTACCCAAGTCAGTATGTGGCGATCTGATGTGACGACTGCAATGCGCGCTCCGTCCGGTGACCACAGAGCATTGTCACTCACTTTGAACACCGTTTTCGGAAGCCCACTTTCCACATCGAAAAGGTAGGCCAGGGACGGGTTGGCAGGACAAGGCCGATAGGTGTATCCACAGGCGAGACCAAGGGTATGGGCGTCCGGTGTCCACATAACATGAAACACCGTACCGGCAAAGAGGTGTACAGTGCGCACCAACGCGCCTGTGGAAGTGTCCCACAGCTGCACCGCGCTGTTACCGCGACCACTGTAAGGCCCTGGATGGACGTAAGGTATTCCACCGGCGGCCAATAGCTGCCCGTCGGGTGACCACGCTACGCTGAGGAACATTTCGGTAAACCCGTCCAGCACCGCGCGCGTTTCTCGCGTCTCCGTGTTCCAGATGCGCACGGTGCCATCGGCACTCGCCGTAGCCAGGTACACCCCCTGCGGCGCCCAAGCGATACGGTGCACGTGTCCTTTGTGCCCATAGAGAGCAGGCAGGGGGGCATACGTTTTGGCGTCCCATAGGCGCACGAGGCCGTTGGCTTCGGCTGCGGCCAAGCGTTGTCCATCCGGTGACCACGCCACGCTGTACAGTTGCCCCGCATACCCGGCGAGTATGGCCCGACGCTCTTGGAATGAGGCTTCCCAAAGTTCTAGGGTTGGGATCAGCTCATATTGCGTCCACCCAACCCAAGCAATGGTTTGCCCATCCGGTGACCAAGCCACATCGAGCACGGC
>CAZZNC010000041.1:0-10831 GCA_964655405.1 uncultured Anaerolineaceae bacterium
GCAGACGACGCCGCCGTCTGGTGGCCGGACGGTCACGCGCGCACCTACAACCAATATCCCGAATGGCTGGCGAGCGGCCATGCGCGCGCGCTGGAAACGCTGCTGGACAACGAGCAGGCGGACGATGCGTGTTTGCGCTGCCACACCACACCGCCGGACACCACCGATCCCACGCCTAACGACGAAGAGGACGCCGCGCCGTTTACGCTGGCCGAAGCGCGCTACGGGATCACGTGCGCCGCGTGCCACAACCCGCACGCTTCCGAAAGCCGCCCCAAAGCGCCGCCCTCCCAAGACGCTTTTGGCGGCGATATGCGCTACATCCCGCCTGCGCATGTGGTCGGCGCGTGGGCGCGTGTGGTGCCCGCGCAGATGGTGCGCGCCTGGCAGCAGGTGCGCGACGCGCTGCCGATGCTGTTGCAAATGGACAGCTACACGCTTTGTGTGCGCTGCCACAACAGCGCCACGCCGGAAGGCGCGTTGATGCTCGTAGACGACGCGCCGCATCACCCCGTGCAAGAGCTGTTCGAGGGGCAAACGTTGGTGGAGCAGGTGGCGGGCGTGCCGTCGGCGCACTTCCAGGAAGCCGAGGGGCCGCGCTGCGTGACGTGCCACATGCCGCGCACCGTGCAGATCGGCGAATTTGGGCGCGCGGGCAGCCACACCATGGCCCCCGCCATGCCCGGGGACGTGGCCGAGCTGGAGCCGGACTCGTGCAGCAGTTGCCACAGCGAGCTGGTGACGCGCGCGGACTTGCAACGCTTCCTCGACGATGTGCAGGCGGGCACGCAGCAACGGCTGGAAGCGGCGCGCGCTGCGCTGGGCGCGGACGCGCCGGAGTGGGCGCGCGTGGCGCTGGCCGCGTTGGAAGGGGACGGCAGCCTGGGCGTGCACAACCCCACCTATACGGACGCGCTGCTGGACGCGGTGGAAGCCGAGTTGGGCCTGGCGCCGCCGCCCTTTGAGCCGGTGCCGACGCTGCTCGGCCTGGCCGTGACGCCCCAGCCGCCGGCGTCCGCCGAACCGGCCTCCAACCACGCCGCCGGTGGGCTGGCGACGGCCTCGCTGGTGCTTTTGGGCGCGGTGGGGCTGGTGTTGGCGCTGGGGGCGTATTTCTTCTTTGGAAAGGGGGCGCGCGATGCGTAGGCGCACGATCTTCACGCTGATTTTGGGCGGCGCGCTGATAGCCAGCGCGCTGGCCTTTGGAGCGCCGCTTTTTGCGCAGGGGCCGGGTCCGCAGCCGCTCTCCACGCCCAGCGGCGACGATAGCTATTGCCTGCTTTGCCACGCACAACCCGAACCGGCCACCTTCACGCTGCCGGACGGCAGCACGCTTTCGCTGGCCGCCGAGCCGGAGACGTTGGCCGCTTCGGTGCACGGCAATCCGGCAGACGCGCCGCCGCTGGGCTGTGTGGACTGTCACGACCAGCGCACCTATCCGCACCAGGGGGCGCTGCCCGCCGACGCGCGCGCCTATCGCATGGAGGCGGCGGGGCGCTGTGTGCGTTGCCACGAAGAGCAGGCGGCGGGCTTGGCGGACGGTGTGCACTATGAGGCGCTGGCGCGGGGCAATTGGCGCGCCGCGACGTGCGTGGACTGTCACGGGTCGCACGACGTGCAGCCCCCCGACGAGCCGCGCACGCGCATTCCCGAAACGTGCGGCGACTGTCACCAGGCGGTCTTCGCGGAGTTTCGCCAAAGCGTGCACGGGGTGGCGCTTTTCGACGAAGACGACCCGAACGTGCCGACGTGTGTGGACTGTCACGGCGTGCATGGCATCCAGCATCCGACGACGGCGCAGTTTCGCAACCGCTCGCCGGAGCTTTGCGCCACGTGCCACGCGGACGCCGATCTGATGGCCGAGTACGACATCAGCACCAACGTTTTCGAGAGCTACCTGACGGACTTTCACGGCAAGACGGTGGCGCTCTTTGAGCAGCAAGCCGAGGACGTGGCGACCAACAAGGCGGTTTGCTTTGACTGTCACGGTGTGCACGACATCGCGTCCGCCGACGACGAAAAAAGCCGCGTGGTGCGCGAAAACTTGCTCGCCACCTGCCGCCAATGCCATCCGGACGCAACGGCCAACTTCCCTGACGCCTGGGTCGGGCACTACGAGCCGACGCCGGAATCCCAACCGTTGCTTTTCGCGGTCAACACGTTCTACGCCATCCTGATCCCGATGGTGTTGAGCGGCTTTGTCTTGTTGATCGGCACGGACATCTTCCGCCGCATACGTCAGCGCGTGCGCAAGCCGCGCGGGGAGGGCTAGGGCGATGAGCACACAAACCCAAAAACGCACCTGGCGCCAGGCCTACTACCAACGTTTTACACCGGCGCAGCGTTTCGAGCATTTGGTGCTGCTGCTTTCCTTCAGCGTGCTGGCGCTGACCGGTCTGCCGCAAAAGTACGCCGACCAAGCCTGGGCGCAATCGCTGATCGCGGCGCTGGGCGGCATCGAAAGCGTGCGCATCGTGCATCGTGTGATGGCCGTTTTGCTGATGGCCGAGTCGATCTTTCACGGCGGCGTGCTCAGCTACAAGCTCTATGTGCTGGGCGTGCGTCCGACCATGTTGCCCACCTTGCGGGACGCGCGCGACGTGTGGGACTGGGTGCGCTACAACCTGGGGCTGAAGCGCGAACACCCGCGCTTGCCGCGCTATAACTTCGGCGAAAAGGTGGAATATCTGGCGGTGGTCTGGGGCACGATCATCATGGTGATCACCGGCTTCATGCTTTGGAACCCGATTGCGGCGGCGCGCCTTTTCCCGGGCGCGTGGATTCCCGCTGCGCGCGCGGCGCACGGTGCCGAAGCGGTGCTGGCGGTGCTCTCGATCCTCATCTGGCACTCGTACAACGTGCACATCAAGCGCTTCAACAAGAGCATGTTCCTGGGCACGCTCTCCGCCGAGGAGATGCACGAGGAGCACGCCGAGGAACTGGAACGCATCAAGCGCGGCGAACACGCCTCCGTCCCGCCGCCGGAGGTGATCACCCGACGCAGGCGTGTTTTTTGGCCCTACGCGGTGCTGATGAGCGTGCTTTTGGTGAGCGCGTTGGTGTGGTTCGTCACGTTCGAGGAAAGCGCCATCACCACCGTGCCGCGCCTGGCTGTGGAGGAAACCGCGCCGGACGTGGACGCGGAGGCGGTCGGTGTGGCGGCGCAAGGGGAGGCGCTGTGGCAACAACTGCCGTGCCAGGGCTGTCATGGCGCGCGGGCGCAGGGTGAGGCTGGATTGAACGTGCCGTTGGCCGGTTTGACGCTGGACTTTGCGCAGTTTGCGGCGCAAGTGCGGCGCGGCCCTGCGGATATGCCGGCCTTCCCGCCGGAACAGATCAGCGACACAGACTTGGCGCACCTGTGGGCATGGCTGCGCACGCTGCCCGCCGCCCCGTAACTGGGGGGGGGGTTAGGCGGAAAACGTTGCAATTTCGTTTGACAAAGCCTCCCTCAGCCGCTATAATCCAGCGGACTCTGGAAAGGAGGGCGCGTTTGCGTCAGTGAATCACGTGGGTTTGAGACTGTCCCTTGCACAGCATAGCCGGAAATTTTCCGGTACGCAGCCGAAGTTAACGACCCACGCACGCGCGACGTGTCTATAAGCACAACGCTTAGCACACCGGCAGCCGGTCTGAGCATCTCCCAGACCGTGCCGGTTTTTTGTGTTTCCGACCCGGAAGTCAAAAATCCACCCTAAGGGGCTAAATGCAGGTAAAAATGATAGATAGCACACATACATCCACAGACGTACCCGAACCGGAGATGGATTTCCTCACCTTGTTGGAGGAATCCTTCGCAGTTGAGCAGCCCGAACGTGGCGACATCGTGACCGGCACGGTGCTTTCGGTTGACCACATGGGCCTACTGGTTGATCTGGGCTTGAAGCGTGACGGGGTCGTTTCACGCAATGACTTGGACCGCCTGGGCGAAGAGCTAGAAGTGAACGTGGGCGACCAAATTGCCGTGATGATCGTGCGCACCGAAGACGACGAAGGCAACATGATCGTTTCGGTGGCGCAGGCCAAACAAAACGAGGATTGGATTCGCGCCGAAGAGCTGATGAACGCCAGCACGATCATCGAAAGCGAGATCGCCGACGCCAATCGCGGTGGCTTGATCGTGCCTTTTGGCAATTTGCGCGGCTTTGTGCCCGCCAGCCACGTGGTGAACTTGCCGCGCGGCTTGAACGAAGAAGAACGCACCGCCCATTTGCGCGGCATGATCGGCCAGCAGATCGCCGTCAAGGTGATCGAGGTGAACCGTCGCCGCCGGCGTTTGGTGCTCAGCCAGCGCGAAGCCCAGCGCGAGCTGCGCGACGCCAGCAAAGACCAATTGCTCGCCAGCTTGCAGGAAGGCGAAACGCGGCACGGTGTGGTGAGCGGGCTGCGTGACTTTGGGGCGTTCGTAGACTTGGGCGGAGCCGACGGTCTGATCCACATCAGCGAGTTGGCCTGGCATCGCGTCAAGCACCCGCGCGAAGTGTTGAGCGTGGGGGATGAAATTGACGTGTACGTGTTGCGTTTGGACCAAGAAGGCCGCCGCATCGGGCTTTCGCTCAAGCGCTTGCAGCCAAACCCCTGGTCACAGGTGGATGAGATGTACCACGTGGGGCAGATTGTGGAAGGCACGATCAGCCGCGTGACGCAATTCGGCGCGTTCGTGAGCTTGGAACCTGGCATCGAGGCACTTTTGCACGCCAGCCAGCTTTCCGAACCGGCACCGGCCAACCCGTCGGACTTGTTACGCGAGGGCATGACCATCCAAGCGCGCATCATCAGCATCGAGCCGCACCGTCAACGCTTGGGGCTGAGCATCCGCGACGTGGAAGGTGCGTTGGACGCCGCGATGGAAGAGGACTTGGACACGCTGGCAGAGACGGCGGACGCGCTGGAAGCTGCCGAGCCGTTTGCCGAGGCCGAAGCGCAAACAGAGGACGCTGCCGAAGCGCCCGTAGCCGAAGCCGAGGCCCAAACTGAGTCTGGCGCAAGCGAGCCGGACACGGTAGAATCGGAAACCGTGAGGCCGGTTGCCGAGGACGGGACGATGACTGAATAGCCGTTTGCACTCGACGCGATATACAGGGGCAGGTACTCACACCTGCCCTTGCTTTTGAACACCGGCAAACACAGTTTGTCATATCGTCGCTAGCGAAAAAACGAAAGAAGGGTGGTGAAGCAAACGTGGCTCATGTGGAATTGCAACCCGGCGAATCGCAAGAACAGTTGCTCAAGCGCTTTCGTAAAAGCGTTGCCAAAAGCGGCATCCTGAGCACGGTTCGGCGCAAGCGTTGGCATGTTTCCAAAAGCGAACTGCGCCGCATCCAAAAGAAAAAGGCGATCCGTCGCGCGCGCCGCAAACAGCGCAAACAACAATCACGCTAAGCACCGCGAGCCGCAAGGCTACTGCACACGCTACGCAATTTGTTGAACCGCTCATGGCTTTGGGCTGGCAAGGGGCGTGTGCCTCTTGCCATTTTGCCCCGCACTCGCACACACATAACACACCCTGTCGTTTTGTGACTGTCCAAACAAACGCCGGACAACGTGCCGCCGACGTATTGGCCGTCCGTTAGTGATACGCTTGCCAGGGCAAGACGTGGAAGAAAGCCAGGAAGATTATGGCGAAACGTGATGAAAAGATCGAAATGGAAGGGACGGTCATGGAGGCCCTGCCCAATACCCAGTTCATTGTGGAACTGGACAACGGGCATCGGGTGCTGGCCTACCTTTCCGGCAAGATGCGCAAATACTACATTCGCATCCTGCTTGGTGACCGTGTGCGCGTGGAGCTGACGCCTTACGATTTGACGCGCGGGCGCATTACCTACCGTTATAAGAAACGCATGGTGTCCGACGAGGACCGGTCGTAAGCGCTGCTTGGCACTTACCCATTGCGCCGCCGACCCTTCGGTCAGCTTCGGCCAGAAGGGGCGGGCGCTCCTGTGCATCTTCGCCCTAGCGCGGCTGGGTCACTGTTTGGGTGGCACATCCCGCACAGGGGGAATGCCGTTTAGATCGCGCCCCATTTCCCAGGGATACACGATATACGCATCGGTGACCGCGCCGTAGAAGTTCGGTTCGGCGCGGCTGAAAAGCGAGCGGTAGGGGTTGAAGTGAAAAACGCAGGTGGCCGGTGTCGCGCCTGCGGACTCACAGCGACTCTTGACGGCGGTGCTGGTGCGTCCGCTGCCCCAAACGTCGTCCACAATCAGCACGCGCTGGTCACGCAACAACTCATCTTCGGGAAACTGCAAAAACGAGGGGAACACCAGCAGACGCGCCTGCCGGTTGGTCACGTCGCTGGGGAAGTCTACGGCGGCGGTGAGCACGTTGGCGATGTCGAGCGCCTCGCACAGCAGCCCCCCGGGGATGATGCCGCCGCGTGTGATCATCACCATTGCGTCGAAGTGTCCGGCGGCGCGCAATTGGGGCACGAGCACGTCCACCAGTTGGTCTACATCGTCCCAGGTGAGCCATTCTTGCCGGAGCGGGGTACGCGGCGATTCGGTCATGGGGTGCAATGTCCTTGTTGTGCGGGTCGGGTTGCGCAAACGGTTTCTTGTCACGCTCATTATGAAGGCTGAGCGCGTTTCCGTCAATGAATTGGCCGCGTGTGTTTCCCGTTCGTGCCGTGCGGGTGACGCTGGAGGGCTTTTTTGTTTGCGCAGGGTATCAAAATCCCTATATAATGGTACACATATTTCAGCATCTGCTGTGATTGGACCTCGTGTTTCTTTCAGCATGTTACTTTAAGGGGATGTACGATGAAGAAAAAACTCTCATTATTCGTTTTGGCGTTCGCGCTGTTGGCGGCGTTGGGGCCGGTTGTGGCGCCCGCCGTGCAAGCTGCCTCCGAGAGCCTGACCGTGCTTTGCACCCCGCAGGAAGATTGGTGCGTGGCGATGACGCAGGCCTTCCAAGAAGAGACCGGCATCGAAACGTCTTACGTGCGCATGTCTTCCGGTGAGTCGCTGGCACGCATCCGTGCCACCGAAGACGATCCGGAATTTTCCGTTTGGTGGGGTGGCCCCGCCGACGCTTTCATCGCGGCCTATGAAGAAGGGCTGATCGAACCGTATGAGCCGGAACTGGCTTCTGTGTTGCCGCCCAACGCGGTCGGCAAGGATCATTCCTGGCATGGCGTGTACATTGGCGCGCTGGGCTTCTGCTCCAACGTGGACTTCCTCGAAGAGCTGGGCGTCGAGCCGCCGACTTCGTGGGAAGACTTGCTGAACCCGAAGTTGAAGGGCAATGTGGCGATGGCGCACCCCGCGACCTCCGGCACGGCCTTCACCACCTTCTGGACGATTGTCACGCTGAAGGCTGACGAATTGGAAGCCGAAGAAGAGGGCACGGGCTACGACGAAGACGGCAACCCCACGCAGGAAGCCATCGACAATGCTTTCGAGTATTTCGCGCAGTTGCACCAGAACATTTTGCAATACACGCGCTCCGGTTCGGCCCCCGGCAAGATGGCCGGCAACGGCGAGATCGCGGTAGCGATCATCTTCTCGCATGACTGCGTGAAGCTGCAAGTTGAGGGCTTCGAAGGCGTGCTGACCACCACCTTCCCCGAAGAAGGCACGGGCTACGAAATCGGCGGCATGGCGCTGCTGAAGAACGCTCCGGAGCCGGAAACAGCCAAGCAGTGGATCGAGTGGGCCTTGACGCCGGAAGCGCAAGCCATCGGCGCGACGGTCAACTCGTTGCAGATCCCGACCAACCCGAACACCCCTGTTCCTGAGTTGGCCGTGAACTTGGACGAAGTGAACTTGGTGGACTACAACTTCACGGCGGCGGGTATGCACCGCACCGAGATCGCCGAGCGCTTCGACGCTGAGATCGCTCCGGCGCCGACCGAGTAAGGCACATGTTTGGGGCGTAAGCAATGCACGAACAAGTCCCCCACCTTCAAGGTGGGGGGCTTTGCCATTCCGCTGCGCGTGTCGTTTTGCATCTGCTGTGCAAGGTAAGGGGGCGCACCTTTGAAAAAGGTACTCAGTCGCCACATCGAAGAATTTCGCCGCATTTTTCAAGACCCCGTGCTCTTCCTCAGTTTGGTTCTGGTGGTGCTGTTTATTTTCGTCGCGGTGCTGATGCCGATCTACGCGATGGTTGCCGAAAGCCGCACCCCTAAGGGGCAACAGCTTTTTGATCATTACCTCGGCTCTCCGGTTTACCAAACCATCATCACCAACACGCTCAAAATGGGCTTGATCGTGGCGGCAACGGGGACGGCGTTGGGCTTCTTGTTGGCTTATATCCAGGTGAAAGTGGACGCACCCTTCAAGCGTTTCATGCACATCACCTATTTGATCCCGATCATTTCGCCACCCTTTGCGGTGGCGACTTCGGTGCTGCTGCTCTTCGGGCGCAACGGCATGATCTCCAAAGGCTGGTTCAACGTCCGCTATGACATTTATGGGCTGGACGGGCTGACGCTGGTGCTGACGCTTTCGTACTTCACCATCGCCTATATGAACCTCAAGGGCATGATGCAGGCGCTTGATCCGGCTATGGAAGAGGCGGCGACCAATTTGGGGGCCAGCAAATGGCGCATCTTCCGCACGGTGACCGTGCCCATGCTCATCCCCGGCATCGGCGGGGCGTTTTTGTTGCTCTTTGTGGAGTCCATCGCGGACCTGGGCAACCCGTTGGTGATGGGCGGCAATTATGAGGTGCTTTCCACACGCATCTACATTTCCATTGTGGGGCTATACAACACCACCGCGGCGGCGGTGCTTTCTGTGATTTTGCTTGTGCCGTCGTTGTTGGTTTTCGCCGTTCAGCGCTATTGGATCAGCCGCACGTCGGTTGTTTCGGTGACAGGCAAGCCAACCGGCACGCCGCAAAAGATACGCCACCCGCTGATGCGCTGGTCCCTTTTCAGCGTGGGAATGTTCGTTTCGCTGTTCATCTTGCTGGTGTACGGCGTAATTTTCGCGGGGGCGTTCACCAAAGTGATCAACGTGAACAACAGCTTCACGCTGGATCACTTCGACTTTGTGATCAACGGTTACGGTTCGCAAGCCATGAAGGACACCACCCAGCTGGCAACCATTTCCACGCCGATTGCCGGTGTGCTGGGCATGGTGATCGCGTTCCTGGTGGGGCGCAAACAGTTCTTCGGGCGCAGTGCGTTGGACTTTTCTACGATGCTCGGCATTGCCGTTCCTGGCACGATCATCGGCATCGGCTATTTGCTGGTCTTCAACTCTGCCACGACCGTTACGCTGCCGTGGCTGGGGGAAATAACGCTGATTCCGAAGCTGACCGGCGGGCGTGCGGTGTTCGGGGGGGCGCTGGCTATTGTGTTGGTGTACATCGTGCGCAGCACGCCGGCGGCGTTGCGCGCGGGCGTGGCCGCGCTTTCGCAAATCGATCCGGCCATCGAAGAAGCCTCGATCAGTCTGGGTGCGGACAATGTGCGCACGTTTTGGAGCATCACGCTGCCGCTTGTGCGACCGGCGTTTTTCTCCGGCTTGGTGTACGCTTTTGCCCGCTCCATGACCACGATCTCGGCGATTGTGTTCCTCACCACACCGCGCACCAAAATTATGACGCACCAGATCCTCAACGAAGTGGAAAACGGGCGTTACGGCAACGCATTTGCGTATTGTGTGATCCTGATCGGGATCGTGTTGACGGCCATTGTCATTCTTTCGGTGGCGGTTGGCACGAGCACCGGCGCAGAAAAAACGATAGAAGGAGGCGCATAGCATGTCCCCTGACCAAGCTGGCAGCTTGATCCTGGAAAACGTCTCGAAAGTGTTTCCGCAGCGTGACGGGCAGGGGGAGGTGCGCGCAGTGGACGGCGTTTCCCTCACCATTCGTGAAGGCGAGTTCCTGACGCTGCTCGGGCCTTCGGGGTGCGGCAAGACAACCACTTTGCGCCTTATCTCCGGCTTTGAGCTGCCCACCGGCGGACGTATTTTGCTGGACGGCAAAGATATTTCGCATCGTCCCCCCAACAAGCGCGATATGGCAATGGTCTTCCAAAGCTATGCGCTCTTCCCACACATGACCGTTTTCAACAACATTGCCTATGGGCTGCGGGTGCAAGGTGTGCGCCGTGCGGACATGCGCGAGCGGACGGAGCGTATGTTGGAGCAGATTGGCCTGAAAGGGTTGGGCGACCGTCGCCCGCACGAGCTTTCCGGCGGGCAGCAGCAGCGTGTGGCGTTGGCGCGCTCGCTGGTGGTGGAGCCGCGCGTGCTGCTTTTCGACGAGCCACTTTCCAACCTGGACGCCAAGTTGCGTGTGCAGATGCGCAGCGAGATCCGCAAGTTGCAAAAGCGGTTGAACATCACCAGCGTTTACGTGACGCACGACCAGATCGAAGCGATGGCGCTTTCTGACCGTATCGTGGTGATGAACGCAGGCAAGATCGAGCAGATCGGCGCGCCGGAGGAAATTTATCGCCGACCGAGCACGCGCTTTGTGGCGGACTTCATCGGGCGGGCCAATTTCCTTGAGGCGACCATCGAGGCGGTGGAAGGCAACCATGCGGTGGTGACGCTGTTGGAACAGCAAGTGCGTGTGCCGCTGACCTTCCATGTGGCCGACGCGGATCGGCTGACGGCGGTTTTGCGGCCCGAGGCGCTCACCTTGCGGCTGGACGCGAATTTGCCGCAGGCGACCGTTGATCAGGCCATGTACCTCGGCTCGGCCATCGAGTACGTGGTACACCTGGACGGCCAAGCGCTGATCGTGGTGGAAACCGATCCGCGCGCCGAGCGTTTGCAAGAAGGGCAGCAGGTCGGCGTGACGTTCGTGCCGGAAACCGTGCACCTGTTGCCACCAAACGAGCAGTAAACGTGCGTGTGCGGGG
>CAZZNC010000042.1:0-10772 GCA_964655405.1 uncultured Anaerolineaceae bacterium
TGTACGCTGTTTATTGCTTAAGGAGCTTACGCATGACGTTACGCTCATCCATGATCGCGTTGGTGGTGCTGCTGGTCGCGCTGGGCGCGGTTTTTGCTCTCACCAGTGACACAGGCGTCCAAACGCACGTTTTTTTGCCCAACCCCACCGAAACCCCCACTCCTACCCTGCAACCAACCATGACCCCTCTGCCCGCTGGTAGCGCGGACAATTGGGAACAAGCTACCGAAACCACTTATCAGTACACAGGAGAGGCCGAAGGCGACGGGACGATCTCTGTAGATCGCATGAATTTGGCGCAATTCATCGAAGTGGCCGGTCTTGACGCACCGGCAGACGACGATCCCTATCCGTTGATGGCGCTGCAAGAGCAGTTGCGCTCGATTTTGGAAGACGGCGCGCAACAGCTCAATTTGCAACTGGCGCCCTTCGGCATCACCGGCCCGTCCATCGAGCTGATTGGCGATATGCCGGTGACCATGCTGCATGTGCGTGCCATTCCCCAAACAATGGCCGACGGCACCGAGTACGAAGGGCAAGAAATGGTCTTTGCCTGGACACAAAGCGGTGAAGACATCGTGCGCGCAGACTTGAACTTCAAAGGTGCGCCCAGCGAAACGATTTACAACGATTACCGCGCCTGGCTGGAAGAAAACATGCCCAAGCTCGCTGCCCCGCCGGAAGAAGACGACGGCGAAAACGCAGCAGACGCGACACCGGAAGCCGACGCCACCGAAGCCGCGCCGACCGCGCAGCCCACCGAGCCTGTCGCCACCGAAGCCGCACCCACCGCGCAGCCTACCGAAGCCGCGCCCACTGTGCAGGCAACGGCAACCGAACAGGCCACAGAAACAGTAACGCCGACCGAGCAAGCCACCGCGCAAGCGACGGCAACCGAACAGGCGACGGAAGAAGCAACACCAACCGAGTAGCCAAGCACGCCCCACGCACACGAACGCCTGTGCGCGTGGGCACATTCGTGCTAAACTGGGAGGCCGTATGTGCGAAGCATCGCCCCAGCCACTTTACTGGGAAACGACTTACGAGATCGTGCTGGCCTTGAAGGAAAATCATCCCGACGCAGACCTCGAAAACGTGGGGCTGCGCCAGCTGCAAGCGTGGGTCGTGGCACTGCCGGAGTTTATGGACGGCCCCGCCCTGGCCGATGACCAGGTGTTGGCTGAAATTCTGCGCGAATGGTACGAGGAGATAACGTAGCGCCATGAGCCAAAACAACGGGAACGGCAACAATCATAACGACGATTTTTTGCGTGAGCTGCACAACCCAGACGTGCCTGTGCCGGAAACGATGCGCTCGGCGGTAGCGGTGACCAGCTTCACCAAGCTGCTGGACTCCATCTACAATTGGGGTCGCCGCAACTCGATCTGGCCGATGGCCTTTGGGCTGGCCTGTTGTGCCATCGAGATGATCGCCACCGCTGCCAGCCGCTTTGACCAAGCGCGCTTCGGCATGGAAGTCATCCGCGCCAGCCCGCGCCAAGCCGATCTGATGCTGGTGAGCGGCACGGTGACCAAAAAGATGATCGTGCCCATCGTGCGGCTCTACAACCAGATGCCGGAGCCGAAATACGTGTTGGCGATGGGCGCTTGCGCCATCGGCGGCGGGCCTTTCAAGGATGGCTATAACGTGGTCAGCGGCATTGACAAATATATTCCGGTGGACGTGTACGTCCCGGGTTGCCCGCCCACCCCGCAAGCCTTGCTGCACGGGTTGATCATGTTGCAAAAGAAGATCGACGGTCAGTCATTGGGCAACCCCAACAGCACCCCCTGGTATGGGCGTGGCCCCGGCGACGAAGTGCCGTTGCCCGTGCTTGGGCCGGACGTTTTCGACCCGCGTCAGGTGCACATCTTGCGCCACGAAGCCGAAAAAGCGCGCGCCACTGCCGACGCGCCCGCTGCCGAGGACACCACCGCATAAAAAGCGCTGAGATACGGCAGGCGCGGGCCACAAGTCCCCTGCCGTTCAGCTTTTTGAGGAGCAACGATGACCGAACAAGCCCCTGTTGCTGAAACGCAAAACCCCACCGAGGACGCGCTCGGTGCGCTGCAAGCTCGCTTTGGCGACGCTGTGCAGCCGGACGACCGTGCCGGTTATGCTGGCCTGGTCGTCGCGCCGGAAAAACTCGTCGAAGTGGCAAAAGCCGTGCGCGACGAGCTGGGCTATGACTACCTGACCAGCGCCACCGCCGTTGACTATCTGGGCAAGGGCGACCATCTGGAAATGGTCTACCACGTTTGCCACAGCGAGGGCGGCGCGCCGCTGGTGCTCAAAGCGCAAACGCCCCGCGACGGCGCTACGCTGCCCAGCTTGAGCGGCGTTTGGCCTGCCGCCAACTTCCAGGAGCGCGAGGCGTGGGATCTGATGGGCATCCGCTTTGAGGGCCACCCAAACCTCAAGCGTATCTTGCTGTGGGAAGGCTTCGCAGGCCACCCGCTGCGCAAGGATTGGCGCGAGGCGTACTACGAAGAAGAACACAAGCCCTACAATAGCCGCTGGCCGGAAGGCCGTCCCACGCGCACCGAGTCGCTGAACCCTTACGGCAAGAATGTGCGCTATCCGGCGGAATTCGATCCGACGGCCTATGAGGAATTGGCCGAAAAAGCCATCTACGAGGATGTGCCGCTGGGCCTCAGCGTGCGCAAAGACCTCGCCAGCGAGCGCGTGGTCGTCAGCCTCGGCCCGCAACACCCCTCCACGCACGGCGTTTTCCGCATGGTCGTTTCGCTGGACGGCGAAACTATCCAGGCGATGGAGCCGGTTTTCGGCTATCTGCACCGCAACCACGAAAAGATCGGCGAGCGCAACACCTTCCTGGGCAACATGCCCTACACCGACCGGCTGGACTACGTTTGCAGCCTTTCCAACAACTTCGGCTATGCCGAGGCGGTGGAAAAGCTGCTGGCGACCGGTCGGCGTTGGCAACCGCCCACGCGCCGCGCCGAGGCGATCCGCGTGCTGATGGCCGAGCTGACCCGTGTGCTGAACCACCTTTTCGCCATCGGCTTTTTGCTCAACGACTTGGGCGCGTACTTCACCCCGATGATGTATTCGCTGGTGGAACGCGAGCTGATCTTGGACTTCTTCGAGGCGGTCACGGGCAGCCGCATGATGTGCAACTACTTCCGCTTCGGCGGCGTGGCCTATGACCTGCCGGAGACCATGCGCAGCACTGCCGCGCTGATCAACGACCGCGTGCGCGACTTCAACACGATGGAATACCTCGACGAGCTGATCAACGAGCGGCTGCCGCGTGCGATTGACCAGGCGGACGAGTTCCTGACGCAAAACGAGATCGTCACCAACCGCTGCATCGGCGTCGGGGTGTTGCCGCGCGAGGACGCCATCGCGCTGGGCACGGGCGGGCCGGTTTTGCGGGCCAGCGGTGTGCCTTACGACGTGCGTCGCGCCGACCCGTACAGCCTCTATCCCGAGCTGGAGTTCGACGTGGCGGTGCGCTATCACGGCGACATTTACGACCGCTACCTGATCCGCATTGACGAGATGCGCGAAAGCATCCGCATCCTCAAGCAGATTTTGGGCATCTTGCGCGAAACGGAAGGCCAACCCTTCTTTGCAGGCACGCCCAAATACAACGTGCGCGTGCCCGCCGGTGAGGCTTATGGGCGCGTGGAAAACCCGAAGGGCGAGTTGGGCTTTTACCTGGTTTCCGACGGCGGACAGAACGCCTGGCGCTATCACGTGCGTTCGCCAAGTTTCATCAACCTGGGCGCACTGGAAACGATGACCAAAGGCCACAAGGTCGCCGACGTGGTCGCCATTCTGGGCAGCATCGATATCGTGCTCGGCGAGGTTGACCGGTAGCCGCGCGCTTTGGGACGAGGGAGCTGAGAACGCATGTACGGACAAGGGATGGTGCGTGGCCTGGTTGTCACGCTGAAGCATTTCGTCAATACGTATGTCGAAGATGTCAAATGGGGTTTCCGGCGCCATGTGCCGGACGCTGCCTTTCCGTTGCGGCAAGGGTTGGCGCAGCGCGGCATCTTCACGTTGGAATACCCCGAAGAAAAACTCGCCAAGCCGGAACGCTTCCGCTTCGTGCCCTTCCTGGTGGTGGAAAACTACGACCATCCGGACCCGGAGCGGCAGGGCAAGCCCTGGTGCACGGCCTGCGGCATCTGCGCCAAGGTCTGTCCCGCGCAGTGCATTTGGATCGTGCGCGCCTCCGATCCGGAGACGGGGCGCCCTGTTTCTGCGCCGGACGAGTTTTACATTGACATTGACTTGTGCATGAACTGCGGCTACTGCGCGGAATATTGCCCGTTCGACTCGATCAAGATGGATCACGACTACGAGTTGGCGAGCTACGACCGCACCAGCGCGCATATCTTCGACATCAAGCGGCTTTCCAAAGAGTTCCGCTATTGGAAAGAGATCGCCCCCACCCGTGCCGCCGAGGAAGCCGAAGCGCGTGGCGGTTGGGAGCACAAGGACGTGATCAAGGCCAAGAAGAAGGCCGCCGCAGCCGCTGCCAAAAAGCAAGCGGGCAAAGAGTAAACGCAAATCCCCCAAAACGGCCAGGGGGCAAAGGTGCGCCGCGCGCTTTTGCCCCCTGCTCTGCCGCCCGTTGTCTGCCCACATCTGCACGCCACAAAGGATAACGCGCCGTGTACGCCAAAGACGCAGAAGTGCTCTTCCCTCCGCGCGTCACGGCGACGCTGCGCGCCTTGCGCGGCTCACGCTGGCAATACCTGGTGGCCCACGTGGACGCGCTGCCGGAAGGTCACCCCGACGCGCTGGCCTTCGGCCTGCTGATGATCCGGCTGTGCAGATGCCTCACCTGTCACCCGCACAACTACCGCGCGCTACACGGCTGCACGTTGTGCGCGCGGCAAACGCTCACCCGCTATCACGGCACCGACGCCGAACTGCTCGTGCTGTGGGAAGAAGCGCGGGCGGATGTGTTGCACTGGTTGGCGCAAAATGTGCCGCCGGAAGCGTGAGGCGCGTCCCGCACAAACCCTGACCCGAGCTACAAACACTTGCCGATAGTCTGGCAAAGCTGGGCAATGTGCATCCGGTCGTGTTGCGAAACGAAATTCGCCATTTCCAACAGCGTCGTGGGGCCAAAGATGTAATGCCGCGCGGAGCGTTCCCACGCCTGCGGCGGCAGCGCGTCAAAAAATGCGAGCGTGCGTTCGCGCTCGTCGGCGAACTCCAAGGCCACGCGGCGCGCGACCTCTGGACACGGGCGGGAAGCAGGCTCCGGCGGTTGCTGAGGACGGGAAAGGAACGGGTTTTGCTCGCGGGCGATGCGCTCCAAACGCGGACGCTGTACATCGCGCTCGCTTTCCGCCAGGTGACACAACACCTCCATCGGCGACCACTGATCGGGATCGGGACGCATCTTCCACACCGAGGCAGGCGCTTCTTCCACCACGCCCAGCAACGCCGCCAAATTGCCGTTCAGACGCGGCGCGATCTGTTCCGGCGTGTGTGGCAGCGGGGTGAGCGTCTCCAACCAACCCTCGTCTTGCACCCGACACGCAAAGTCGGCCAGCGAGCCATGCCCGTCGACCATGACAGACGCGCCTTGTGTGCCCTGAGCGTCGCTGTCCAAGCAAACCCAAAAGGTGTGCAAACCGGCTTGGTGCGCGGGCAGAATGTCGTTTTGCACGTTGTTGCCCACCATAATCGCCTCGTCCGCCTGCACACCGACCCGCGCCAACGCTTCTTCGTAGTAGGCGGAGTGCGGCTTGGTGTAGTGCATGTTTTCCAGCGTGGTCACCAACGCAAACGGCACGGCGTCCACCGGCACGCCCGCCCACGCCAAACGCTGCTCGATGGCAACGCGCGGAAAAATGGGACTGGTCGCCACCACGATCTGTAGGCCGCGTGCGAGGAACGCGGACACCATCTTGGCGACGCCCGGGTGTGGCTGCGTGGTTTGCGCCAATTGCGGATACACGTCGCGGTAGAACATTTCCATAGCGGCCTGAAAAGCCGCCCGCTCTATCGGCAGCCGTCCTTGCAGCGCCGCGAAGAACGTTTCCAAATTGTTCGTGCGCGGGTCTTGGTTGCCGATCACTTCGCCGGTGGCTTGCAAGATAGCTTGATGTGCGTTGGAAAGCCCCATGTGCTCTGCCAAAAAATCGTCCAGCAGCGCCAGGTAGTTGTGCACAAAGGCTTCGGTGGGGTTGCCCAGCAAGGTATCGTCCAGGTCGAGCAAAATGGTTTTAATCATCCGTCTTTTCCAGCGCCTCGCGGAACAAGCGCAGCGCGTCGTTTTCGTCCGCGTCCAAAGGGCAGCCGAGATAGGGGTTTTCGATGGGCACATCGTGCAACGTACACCACGCGCGCACATCCAACACGCGCCCAAAGCGCCCCAACCAGCGCTTGCGGACCGTCAACGTCAAACGCATGTGCGGGCTGGCGTTGGCTTGCAAGATGGCGGGCACAGGGCAACGCGCGCAATCCGTCGGTTGCCAGGGCAGCGAGTGTGCGTTAGCCGCCGCCAAACGGCATTCTTGCACCGCACGGCCTCGGTGGAAATCTTCGTAATAGTGGGCACATTCTTGCCCCGCCGGTGTGCGCACGATCTCCCTCCCCGTCACGAAAAAGACCGGCCCGTCACCGGTCTTTCCTCTTGCCTCAGCGTCCGTCCGGCTCAAACGCGCGTCACATACGCGCCCGTGCGCGTGTCAACGCGGATGGTATCCCCTGTGTTGACGAAAAGCGGCGTGCTGACCGTCAAGCCGGTTTCGGTGACGATCTTCTTGGTTGCGCCGGTGGCCGTGTTGCCGGCGACGGCCTGCTCGGCTTCCACGACCTTATGCTCCACGTTGGAGGGCAGCTCGTAGTCGATCACCTCGCTGTCGTAAAAGTACAGCTTCAGCTGCGTGTTGGGGATCAAATAGAGCACGTCGTCGCCCAAACGATCCTTGCGCAGTTGCGGCTGTTCGTAGGTTTCCACGTCCATGAAAACCAGGAACTCGCCATCGTCGTAAAGGTATTCGACCACGCGCGTTTCCACGTGGATATCTTGCACGCGCTCGCCGGACGTGAAGGTCATTTCGCGGGTCGCGCCGCTGCGCAAGTTGCGCACCTGCACGCGGATCGTGGCGTTGCCGCGACCGGTCTTGTTGTGGTGATACTTCAGCACCTTATAAATTTCATCGTTCACGGTGAAGTTGGTGCCGTTGCGCAGTTGGTTAACGTCAATCATCGAGCCTTGTCCTTGTCTGACAAAAAGTCGTGTTCGCGCGGCCATTATACCAGATTCGCACGCACGGCAAAGCGTGCTTGGCGCGGAATTTCGGTGGCTTTGGGTTTTGCGGGGCGCTGCCCCGCACCCCGCGCACTTTTTAGGAAAAAGTGCGGCAAAAACCCAGCTTGCCTGACAGCGCGGCGCGCCGTCAGACGGGGTGCAGGGGCGGGCCGCCTCTGCTGGGGGCACGGGAGCGAAGCCCCCGATCATCCCGGCAGCGGCTCACCGGCAATCCACGCGGCGGCCACTTGCGGCAAGTCCGCCAGGCGTCCGCGCCGCACCGTGCAACCCGGCAGGCTGTCCAGGAACACCTGCCCGTAGCGCTTGGTGATCACGCGGTTGTCCAGCAACACCACCACGCCCCGATCCCGCTTGGAGCGAATCAGTCGCCCGAAGCCTTGCCGAAAACGCAAGACCGCGTCCGGCACGGCATATTGCATGAAGCTGTTGTCGTAAAGCTCGGAGCGCGCAGCAAAAATCGGATCGCTGGGCACGGCAAAAGGCAAGCGCACGATCACCACCACGCTCAAATCGTCCCCCGGCACGTCCACGCCCTCCCAAAACGAGCGCGTGCCCAACAGCACCGCCCGCTCCGTCTTGACAAAGCCTTCCAGCAACGCCTGGCGGCTGGTGCCGTCGCTTTGGTCAAAAACGTGGATGTCCCCCAGCGCCAGGCGCGGCGCGATGGTTTG
The DNA here is from genome assembly GCA_964655405.1 of uncultured Anaerolineaceae bacterium. Lineage (GTDB taxonomy): Bacteria > Chloroflexota > Anaerolineae > Aggregatilineales > Aggregatilineaceae > JALSSH01. The sequence goes on from CAZZNC010000042.1 coordinate 7,943, forward strand.
CGCGGTCTGGCGAAGCTGGGCATAGCTGGTGAAAAGCCCAAGCAAACGCCCGTCGGTGGCCGTCGCCAACTCAATCAGCGAACGTTCCACCGTGCGCTGATACTCGTCGCGTTGGTTGGGCGCGGGGATGTCCGTCGGAATGTAGATCAAGGTGCTTTTTTTGTAATCGAAGGGCGTGCCAACGACGGCTTCTTCCACTTCAAAGGCATTCAGCCGCTCGCGCACATAGTCGAACGTGCCGCCGGTGCGCAGCGTGGCGCTGGTGAGAATGACGCTGTTCTTGGCTTCCCACAAATGCTCTTCCAAAAGCGGCCCCACGTGCAGCGGCGCGGTGTGGATCGAAAGGCGCGTGCCGTCTTGGTCAACCTGCGCCCAATAGATCGTGTTCTCGTCCGGTGTGGCAGAAAACGCCTCCAATTGGCGGTGGACTTGCTCCAGCAGCCGCGCGGCGGTTTGCGTGCTGGAAAGCAGATCGTCGAAGTTGCGCACGTCGAACTGCTCCAGCCCCGCCAACCCGCGTGCCAGACGGCTCATCGCCTCGGCAATCTCCAACGTGAAGCGGCTCAGCACTTCCCAGGCTTGTTCCACGCGCGCCCACTCGGCCAAGCGGCGCTGTTTGGGCGTGATGCGCACATGGTTGACATACTCACCGGCACGCAACGCGCCGATGCTGCGCAAAAAGTCGCGCAGCGTTTCGAAGTAGCGTTCCACATGCACGCCCATCACCTGCAACGAGGCTGCCACTTTTTGCACATACGCCTCGATCTGCTCGAAATAATCTGCGGGCACGCTGCCGCGCGTGCTGCGGATGATGTCTCCCAGCAAACCGCGCCGCACGTCGCCCAAGTCGTTGAGCTGGCGTTGCAAGGCCGATTGCGTGATCTGGAACGAAAGGCCGTTGGTGGTGGCGTCTTCCAAGTGGTGCGCCTCGTCCACGACCACATACCGGTAGTCCGGCAAAACGCGGCTGCCCAAATGCACATCGGCAAGCAGCAGCGCATGGTTGACCACCAGAATATGCGCGGATTCTGCGGCGCGACGCGCTTTGTAAAACGGACACGCGCCGCCCATCTGGTTGCCGCAACGTTCCAGCGTACACCCCTCGTCTTCGGCGCTCAAGCGCGCCCAGACCGCGTTTTCTTCAAAGCCGCGCAACGAAATTTCGCTCTTGTCGCCGGAGTCTGTTTCCCGCAGCCAAACCAAGATTTTCGCCAGCACGCGCAGCTCAGCCACCGACGTCGGCCCGCGTCGGCGCAGCGTCATCAGACGGCGCGGGCAAAGGTAATTGCTGCGCCCCTTGACCACCGCCGCCTCGAATTCCACACCCAGCGCCTGCCGCAAAAGCGGCAGATCGCGGTTGATGAGCTGATCTTGCAAATTGATGGTGGCCGTGCTCACAATGACGCGCTCACCGTTTTGCACCGCCCAATGAATGGCCGGAATGAGGTAGGCAAGGCTCTTGCCCACGCCGGTCGGCGCTTCGACCATCAGGTGCTGATCTTGGTTGAAGGCGCGCGTCACCTCGCGCAGCATGGTCACCTGCTGGGGGCGGTATTCATAATTGGGAAAAGCGCGCGCCAACGGCCCGTCTTCTTCCACCAACGCGGCCAACGCATCTTCGTCCAGCGGCAAATGCACCGGATTGGGACGCAACGTGTGCCAGGGCTGTCTGTCCGGCGTAAAGAGCGCGTCCGGCGCGCTGCGGTGAAACGTGGCCGGGGACGCTTGTTTTTCCGTGAGTGCTGTTTTGCTGCGCAAGCTCAACGCTTCTTGGAAGACGACCCCCGCGCTCCATTCCTCCACGTTGCGCGCCGCTTCCACAATTTCCTGCAACGTCGCCAGCGGCAAAGCCAAGATGCGCTGCCACAGCGCCCAATAGAGCTTGCCGGTGGCGATGGTATCGTCCAAGGCGCGGTGCGCGTGTTCCAGTTCCAAGCCCAATTGGGCGGTCAGGCTGGTGAGGTTGTAACGCGGCGCGGTCGGCAACAACACCGAGGCCAGCTCATAGGTATCTACGGCCACATTGTTCACGCCCACGTCGTAACGCGCCAAAAAGCCCAAGTCAAAGTCCACGCGGTGGCCCACGAGGGGATACCCGCCCACAAAACGGCGCAAGTCGCCCAACACCTCGTGAATGTGCGGCGCGCCGATCAGATCGTCCGTGTGAATTCCCGTGATCGCGGTGATGCGTTCCGGCACGCTGCGCCCGGGATTGACCAGCGTGCCGAACGTGTCCACGAGTTCGCCTTCGCGGAAAAGCGCCGCGCCGATCTCGATGATGTCATCTTGGGCCTGGTTGAGCCCTGTGGTTTCCAGATCAAGGGCGACGAATGCGTCGCGCATCGTGTGCTCCGTTTCTAAAGTTCCGCTCAGTTTCGGTTGTCAGGGGCGTATTGTAGCATAGCCCGCGTCCCCGTGCTTTGAACAAATATTCGGCGCGACCGGAGTATAATACGGGTAACAGACGGGAGGATTTTTCCGCAGGCAAAGGATCGCGCGTATGGACTTGAAAGACGTGTGGCAGTCGGTCACGCATATTCGTAACGAGGACGAGGAAATCGTCGCGGTGCAAGTGCCCATTGACGCCTGGCGCTTCTTGCTCGACCGCGTGCAAGCGATGGAAGAGCGCGAAGCCGCCCGTCAACGGCTGGCACGGCTGCGCAAAGAGCAACGCTCTTAGCGCGGGCACGCGCCGCCCCCCTTTCGCGTCGAGGGACTATGCAACAATGGACACCCGCAGAACGACTCGCGGGTGCCCATCGCCACGTTTTTCGGTCGCAACCGTCGCGTCAGTTACGGCGTGGCCGTGGCTGCGCTGTCGGCGTCGCCT
>CAZZNC010000043.1:0-10724 GCA_964655405.1 uncultured Anaerolineaceae bacterium
AGCCCTCTGGGAGCGTAGGTCGCTGCCAACTTCACCGTCTTCTCTCTTTTTCCCCTCCCCTCTTTTCTTGCTCTTGCCTACAATTTCATACATCCCACGACACGCGCGCTCCGGCGCGTTTTTGTGATCCTCGTCTCCGCACAAAGATCGCTGAAGTGTTGTGCCGGACATAGTGACATCTGACCCTGCTTTTAGGGTCAAATCGCGTTGTGGTTTGGTTTCAAAATTTGCCTCGATGTGTTATCTTTACCTCGTCTTTCTGACCAAAATTGTTTGAGGCCCAAGCGTTTGACACGCCTGCGGCTTTATGTTAACCTCGCGCTGCTTGTTCAAAAAGTAACAAGCGGAGCTTAATGGTCTTCATAATAAACGGAGATTTGGGCCGTGCTATCAGACTTTGCACCCATTGCCTCTCTTTTTGTTCTCTCCGTGCTTGTCGGCGTGATGATTCTCTTCATGTCGCGCCTATTGGGGCCGTTTCGCCCCACTGCGCGCAAGCTTGTGCCTTATGAGAGCGGTATGCAGCCTTACGGTGAAGCCATCCGCCGCATTCCGGTCAAGTTCTACCGCGTGGCAGTGCTTTTCATCCTCTTCGACATCGAAGTGATCTTCTTCCTTCCCTGGGCGGTCGTGTTCCGTGACTTGCGCTTTTACGGCCTGGTGGTGATGGGCTTCTTCTTCCTGGTGTTGACAGTTGGCTTTGTCTACGAATGGATGGTCGGAGGGCTGGAATGGGACTGACATCGAAGCTCGGCGAGATGGGCGTCGTCACCGTCAAGCTCGAAGACGCGGTGAACTGGGCGCGCACCCGCGCTATGTGGCCGATGCTCTTTGGCTTGGCCTGCTGTGCCATCGAAATGATGAGCGCCCAGGCTTCGCTTTATGACCTTTCGCGTTTCGGCATGGAACTTATGCGCCCCAGCCCGCGCCAAAGCGATCTGATGATCGTGGCGGGCCGCGTAACGCGCAAAATGGCCCCCGTGTTGCGCCAACTTTACGACCAGATGCCCGAACCCAAGTGGGTGATCAGCATGGGCGATTGCGCGTCGTGCGGCGGCGTCTTCAACAATTACGCGGTCGTGCAGGGCGTGGACGAGATCGTGCCGGTGGACGTGTACGTGGCCGGTTGCCCGCCCCGCCCCGAACAGCTCATTCACGGCATTATGATGTTGCACGAGCGCGTCAAACAAGAGCACATTTCGGACTGGGCGTAGGCAATACCAAAGTGAGTAAACGATGAGCGCGCTTAATCCTATCGAAGCCTTGCAAGCGGCCTTCCCCGACGCTGTCGAAGATGCGCAGACCTTTCGCGGCGAAACGACCGTCGTGGTGGCGCGTGAAGCCATTGTGGACATGTGCCGTTATTGCCGCGAAACCGAAGGGTTGGCCTACAACTTCCTTTCGGACGTGACGGGCGTGGACTATCACCCGCAAGAGCCGCGTTTTGGTGTGCTCTATCACCTCTATTCGATGATCTACAACCGCTCGCTGCGGCTCAAAGTGTTTTTGTCCGGAGACGATCTGGTCGTGCCGAGTGTGGTAGACGTGTATCCGGCGGCGAATTGGTCGGAGCGCGAAGTCTACGACCTTCTGGGTGTGAATTTCACCGGCCATCCGGACATGCGCCGCATTTTGCTTCCCGAAGACTGGGAAGGTCACCCGCTGCGCAAAGATTACCCGCTGGGCACGGAAACGGTGCAATTTTCCTTCAACTTTGACAACGTGGATCAGTACAAACCCTATGCGCAAGAATAGCTGCCGGTCAGTGGAGTGAATGAGCGATGACGGGAATTCGGGAAAGTTCCTGGGAAGGCGATCTAGAACAGCTCAAGGGCCTGGTTTCCGAACGGGCGCTGACCGGCGAAACGATGGTGCTCAACATGGGGCCGCAACACCCCAGTACGCACGGTGTGTTGCGCCTGATCTTGGAGCTGGACGGTGAAACCATCGTCAATTGCGTGCCGGACATCGGCTATTTGCACACCGGCGTAGAAAAAACGATGGAGTCCAAACGCTATGAGCAGGCCATTGTGCTCACCGACCGCATGGACTACCTCAACCCGCTGGGCAACAACCTGGCTTATTGCTTGGCGGTGGAAAAGCTGACCGAGCTGGACGTGCCGCCGCGTGCGCAATATTTGCGCGTGTTGTTAACCGAACTGACGCGCATCAACAGCCATTTGGTCTGGCTGGGCACGCACGCGCTGGACATCGGTGCGATGAGCGTCTTTCTCTACTGCTTCCGCGAGCGCGAAAGGGTGCTTGACCTCTTCGAGCTGGTTTCCGGCCAGCGCATGATGAGCACCTATTTCCGTCCCGGTGGGCTGTGGCGCGACGTGCCGGAAGAATTCGGGGCCGCTGTGCGGGACTTTTTGGACTATTTGCCCGCCAAAATTGACGATTACGAAAAGTTGCTGACCGAGAACCCGCTCTGGCGCGACCGCACACAGGGCATCGGCTACCTTTCCGCCGACGACGCAGTACGGTTGGGCTGCACAGGCCCCACGCTGCGCGGTTCGGGCGTCAATTGGGACATTCGTAAAGCGATCCCCTACAGCAGCTACGATCATTTCGAGTTCGATATTCCGCTGGGACAACATGGGGACGTTTACGACCGCTATTTGATCCGCATCGAGGAGATGCGCCAAAGTCTGCGCATCATCCGCCAGGCGTTGGACAATTTGCCGAGCGGTCCGGTGCGTTCCAACAACCGTAAATATGTTCCCCCGCCGCGCTCGGAGCTGGGGCACAGCATGGAATCGCTGATTCACCATTTCAAGCTGTGGACGGAAGGTTTTCGCCCGCCCGCAGGGGAAGTGTATGTGCGCGTGGAAAGCCCGCGTGGTGAGCTGGGCTGTTTCCTGGCGAGCGACGGCAGTCCGCGCCCCTGGCGTGTGCACTTCCGCACGCCGAGCTTTGTGCATTTGAGTGCACTGCCGCACATGGCGAATGGGCACATGATCGCGGACTTGGTGGGTATCGTGGGCAGTATTGATATTGTGCTTGGCGACTGCGACCGCTAACCGGCGGCGTTACGTGTGGAGTGGATGCCGTGCTGGCTGAAAAGTATCCTGAACGCATCAAGCAGATTTTCGCAAAGTATCCCGACAAGCGCTCGGCGGTGATGCCGCTGCTGTATTTGGCGCAAGAGGAGTACGGTTGGCTGACCGAAGAAGCCTTGCGCGAAGTGGCTGCCTTGTGTGACATAGACCCGACCCAGGCGCGTTCCATTGCCGGCTTTTACACCATGTACGCGGAAAAGCCGAAGGGCAAATATTGGCTGCAAGTGTGCACCGACTTGCCCTGTGCGCTGCGCGGCGCAGATCAGTTTTTCCATGATCTGTGCGAATACTTGGGCGTAGATCCCGAACACGGCGGCACGACCGACGACGGCCTTTTTACCGTCGAGTCGGTGATGTGCTTGGCCGCTTGTGACAAAGCGCCGGTGATGCAGAACAACTTCCACTTCCACGAAAACTTGGACATCGAGCACGCCAAGCAGTTGATCGAAAAGTGGCGTGCGGAATCTGCCGCCGAGAACGACGAGAACGACGACACGGAGTAGGGGGGCGATGACTGCCGCGATGAACACGGCATGGAAGGCTGTCACGCTGAGCGTCGACGATTACGATGCAGTCCGTGCGTTGTGGGAAGCTGCCGGTTTGCACATTCGTCCCGTCGGACGTGACAGCCGCGAGCAGTTTGCCGCGCAAATGGCGCGCGGTTGCCAAACCGTGCTCGGTGTGCGGGATGGCGGGCGTTTGGTCGGCGTGGTGGTTGCCACGCACGACGGGCGCAAGGGCTGGATCAATCGCCTGACCGTGCATCCGGACTACCGCCGTCGCGGGCTGGCGCGGCATTTGATCGCCCAAGCCGAAGCGGCGCTCCGCGCCCAGGGGATGCAGATCATCGCGGCGCTGGTCGAAGATTGGAACGAAGCGAGCTTGGCGCTTTTCCAAGCGACGGGCTACGTGCTCCACCGCGACATTTTTTACCTGACCAAGCGGGAGAGCGATGACGTTTAGCGCGTCGTGGCGCGCCGACTGGGCGCGCGTGGTGGCTGTGAGCGGCGTTCCCGTGGTGTTGGCGGGCTTGTTGTTGGCGCTTTTCGCCGTTGTGCGGATGCCCTGGCCTCCGGATCAGCCACCGGTCACACGCTACGGCGTGACTGTCACGTTTTTCGAGCGTTTGCGCGGCGTGCAAGTGGGCGTGCCGCAAGACGCGCCCGCCGCGCTCAGCGGCAAAGACGCGCGTTGGCAAGCGCGGCGCGTGTGGGACGGGCTGGCGTTGCTGGTGTTGGTGGCTGGCCTGTGGAGCTTGCCCGCGCTGCTTTGGCGGGGTCGCCCCGCCGCGTTGGGCGCGCTGATGGCCGTCGGCGGTTTGGGTATGGTCTACAGCCTGACGGTCGGGCTGAGCACCGCTGCGGCGGTGGCCGCGTATGGCTTTGGGCTGGTACTTTTCGGCGCGGCGTTGAGTTGGCTTGGTCTTTCTGCGGTGGGCCTCGCGGCACACGGGCACGCAGTGAAAGAGGCACGGACAGGAAGCGACGAACGATGACGCATATTTTGCTACGCAACCGTGATATTCGCGATATTTGGCAGTTCGAGACGTACACGGCCAACGGCGGTTATGAGGGGCTGCGCAAGGCCGTTACGGAAATGACGCCCGACGAGGTGATCCAGGTGGTGCTGGAGTCCAACTTGCGCGGACGTGGTGGCGCGGGCTTTCCTGCGGGGCGCAAATGGTCGTTTATCCCCAAGGACGCCGAGACCAAATATGTGGTGGTCAACGCGGACGAAAGCGAACCCGGCACGTTCAAGGACCGCGAGCTGTTGGAAAAGAACCCGCACCAGGTGATCGAAGGCGCGCTCATCGCCGCGTATGCTATCCAAGCGGACGGCGTTTATATCTATTGCCGCGGCGAGTTTTGGGACTTGGCGCACGCGCTCGAAGAGCGCATTGCCGAGGCTGAAGCGGCCAATTTGGCGGGCGAAAACATCCTCGGCAGCGGTTGGAGCTGTCCGGTGCGCGTGCACTTGGGCGCGGGCGCGTATATCTGCGGCGAGGAAACCGCGCTGCTCAACAGCCTGCAAGGGCTGATGGGGCAACCGCGCGTGCGTCCGCCCTTCCCCGCGCAAAAAGGCGGCGGCCTCTACTACGAGCCGACCGTCGTCAACAACGTGGAGACGCTCTCCAACGTGCCCTGGATCATCCTCAACGGGGCGGAAGCCTACCGGCAGATCGGCACGGAAAAAAGCTCGGGGCCGAAAATCTTTTGCCTGAGCGGCCACGCTGCCAACCCGGGCAACTACGAGCTGCCGCTCGGCATCACCTTCCGCGAGCTGATCTTCGAGCACGGCGGCGGCGTGTGGAACGGCAAGGCGCTCAAAGCGATTTTGCCCTCCGGCGCCAGCGGCCCGATTTTGCCCGCCACCGATGAGGTGCTCGACACGCCGCTGACCTACGAGGACGTGGATGCCATCGGCAGCACGCTCGGCTCGGCTTCCGTGATCCTGTTGGACGAGGATACGGACATCGTCTGGGCGGCGGCCAAGATGATCCACTTCTTCAAGCATGAAAGCTGCGGCAAGTGCACGCCCTGCCGCGAGGGCACGTATTGGCTGGATCGGCTCTACGCGCGCTTGCTAAACGGCGAGGCTACGCCCCATGACCTGGAAGTGCTGGACACCGTGCCCAAGCAAATGGACGGCTTGACGCTGTGCGCGCTGGGGCAATTTGCCACCAGTCCCGTTTGGGCGACGCTGAAGCACTTCCGCGAGGAGTACGAGCAGTACGTCGGCCTACGCAGCGCGGAGGGCGCATGAGCGAGCTGCTCCCCGCCCCCGCCGAGCCGCAGGCTGCCGCGCCCGCCGAGCGCATCCCGCCGGTGATCCGGTTGCTGGGGCACGCTATCCAGCGCGACCCGCAAGCGGCGGTGCATTACCTGTTGCGCGGCGAAGAGTGGCTTTTGCGCGGTGAGCTTGCACGGGCGCGGGCGGACTTTTTGCGCGCGCAAACGTTGGCGGCGCGAGACCTGGCGCGCAGCGATTGGGGATACATCAACCAGGCGTATAGTGACCGTGCCGAGGCCGGTTTGCGGCAATGTGAGCCACACGGCGCGGCAACCACGAGCGATTGACTTTGTGCTTGAGGCTCTGATTTCTGAGGAGCGACATGACCGAGACCGTAAAAATTACCATTGATGGTCAGGACTACCACGTCCCCAAAGGGATGAACCTGGTGGATGCGGCCAAGCTGCACGGCATCGAGATCCCCACCTTTTGCTACCATCCCAAGATGGAGCCGGCGGGGATGTGCCGCATGTGCCTGGTGGAGTTGGGGAGCGTGCAGAAGGATCGGGAGACCGGCCAGCCGCAGCTCGACGAAAACGGCGAACCGGTCGTGCGCTGGTTCCCCACGCTGCAAACGGCCTGTACGCAGACCGTCCATGACGGCATGGTCGTGCGCACCCAGACCGAAAAAGTGCAGGCGGGGCGCAGCAGCGTCGTTGAGTTTCTGCTCACCAGCCACCCGCTGGACTGCCCCACGTGCGACAAGGGCGGCGAGTGTGGCTTGCAAGAGCTGACGATGGAATACGGCCCAGGCGAGTCCAAGTTCCGCTATGAGGACAAGCACCACGCCGAAAAGCACGTGCCGCTCGGTGACCTCATTATCCTGGACCGCGAGCGTTGCATCCTGTGCGCGCGCTGCGTGCGCTATTGCGACGAGCTGGTCGGCGAGCCGGTGCTCGGCTTCCACAATCGCGGGCGCGATCTGGTCATCGAAACCGTCAGCGATCCGCCCTTTGACACGATCTTCAGCGGCAACACGACGGACATCTGTCCGGTCGGCGCGCTGACGACGGCGGACTTTCGCTTTGGCGCGCGCCCCTGGGAAATGGAGCCAGTGCCGACCGTCTGCACGTATTGCGCCGTCGGCTGCAACATGACCGCAGACACGCGCATTAGCGCGGACTTCGGCGGCAAACGCGCCATCAAGCGCATCATGCCGCGCCAAAACGAGGCCGTCAACGAAATTTGGATTTGCGACAAGGGGCGCTTTGGGCATCACCACAGCCGCGCCGAAGATCGCTTGCGCCAGCCGCTTTTGCGGCGGGATGGCGAACTGGTGCCCGTGAGCTGGGACGAGGCGCTGAGCGCTGTGGCCGAAAAGTTGGCCCAGCACGGCAGCAAGGCTTTTTTCGTTGCCGGACACGGCCTCGCCAACGAGGACCTGTGGGAACTGCGCAAGCTGGCGCGCCAAACCAGCCGCCGCAGCGGGTTGGGGCTTTGCCCCGCCACCGTCAGCGGTGCGGACGCCGTCCGGCAGGCGGGCGTCGGCGTAGGGACGCGCTTGCAAGACCTGGGCGCGGGCGACGCCGTGCTCGTGGTCGCCAGCGACCTTTACGAAGAAGCGCCCTTGTGGTGGTTGCAGGTCAAGCAGGCCGCCGATCGCGGCGCGACGGTGGTGGTTGCCAACGCGCGCCCCACCAAGCTCGACCGCTACGCTGCGCGTACCGTGCGCTACCGTTACGGCGAGGCCGTGCGCGTGCTGCACAACTTCGCCGCCATCGCGCGCCGCAGTGAGAAATTGGACGCCGAACTGCTTTCCGCGCGCGTGGAGGGCTGGGACGCGCTGGAAGACGATTTGAAGGGTTCGCGCGTGCCGGACGAGCAAGAAGCCGCCGCCGAGGCGATCTTGGACGCGGAAAACCTGGTTGTGCTGGCCGGCAACGACGGCATGGGCTTTGAGCAGCACGCCGAGTTGATGCAGGCCGCCGCCAATTTGCTCATCATCACCGGCCACGTGGGGCGCGCCAACAACGGCCTTGTGGCCGTGTGGCCCGGCGCCAACACGCAGGGCGCGCTGGATATGGGCTTTTCGTCGGAGGCGGTTGCTGCCGCCTGGGAAAAGCCGCCCGCGATGTGGGTCATTGCGGAAGCCGACCTGCTCGGCGAAGATGCGCGCATGGCGCAGGTGTTGGAGCAGGCCGATTTCGTGGTGGTGGCCGCGCAGTTCCTGACCGCCACCGCCCGCCAAGCGGATGTGGTGCTGCCCGTGCAGAGTGTGGCTGAGCGCGAGGGCACGCTCACCAACGGGATGCGCCGCGTGCAGCGCTTCTACATGGCGCAATCGCCACTAGAGGGCACGTTGCCCGCCTGGAAGGCTTTCGCGCATCTGACGCAGCGTGCCAAGGACGGCCCCAAACCCTTCATTTCCCCTGCGCAGGTGATGCAAGAGATCACCGAAAAGCTGGCGCCCTACGCGGAAATGAGCTATGCGAATTTGGCCCGTGTGGAAGAACAATATCCGCCCATCCGCCGCGACGACCTTTACTACGGCGGCACGGCGTATGAAAACACCGGCGGACTGGGTGTGCAGTGGCGCACGGACGCCGAAGCGCCCCGCAAGCGCCTGGAAGTGCGCTCCGTGCAGCGCCAAGCGCGTCGCTGGGATGGGGTGCTGGCCGTGCCGGTGCGCGTGCTCTATGACCGCGCGCTACCCTTTGCCGCCAGCGCTTTGATGTCCGGCCATGTGCCCGCCCCCTACGCCGAGCTGAACGCCGAGGACGCGGCGGCGCTGGGCGTGGCGGAAGGCGACCGCATCGCGTTGGAGGCTGCTGGTGCGCGCGTGGAACTGACCGCCCGTGTGGACGGACGCGCGCCGCAAGGCGTCGTGCTCGTGCCGCAACACCTGGGCGATGTGTTGGTGGCCGCGCCGGAAACGTGTGTTGTGCAGAAAATCGAGGAGTAATCCGGCATGTTTGGACCGAGTGAGTCAAGCGTAATCGTGGAGTGCGCCGGTCAAGGAACGTGTGCGGTGATCCACTCCATAATCGCCAGCCTGATCTTGTTCCTGGTGCTGTTGACGGGCTTTGCCTATACCACCGTGCTAGAGCGGCGCTTCTTGGCCTTCATCCAGTCGCGCATCGGCCCGAACCGCGCCGGCCCCTACGGACTGCTGCAACCGGTGGCCGACGGGATCAAGCTCATCTTCAAAGAAGACGTGACCCCGCGCGACGCCAAGAAGGTGGCTTTTTGGCTGGCTCCGCTCATCAAGATGATTCCGGTCATGTTGGTTTTGGCTGTTGTGCCCTTTGGCCCCAAACTGGCCGTGCCCTGGTTCGACGGCAAATGGTATCGCGTGACGCAAGGCATCGCGGACGTGAACGTCGGGGTGCTGTGGCTGATGGGCATTACCAGCGTGGGCGTGTATGGCATCGTGCTCGCGGGCTGGGCTAGCAACAACAAATATGCCATGCTGGGCGCGTTGCGCTCTTCTGCGCAGATGATCAGCTACGAGCTGAGCATGGGGCTGGGCATGGCGATCCCTGTGATGATGGCAGGCTCGATGAGCTTGGGGCATATCATCGATGCGCAAAACAGCACGCCGATCTTGGGTTGGTATGTGTTCCGCAATCCGTTGGCAGCGGCGGTTATGATGGTGGCGTTGCTGGCGGAAGTGAACCGCTCGCCCTTTGACTTGCCGGAAGCCGAACAGGAACTCACTGCTGGTTACCATGTTGAATACAGCGGCATGAAATTTGCGCTTTTCTTCCTGGCCGAATACGTCGCCATGATCGCGGTGAGCGTGGTGGCCGTGGCGCTCTATTTGGGCGGCTATCATTTCTTCTTCGTGGACAAAGCGCCTTTGCTGGGGCCGGTGGTCTACACCTTCAAGGTCATTTTGCTGTTGGTCGGCATGATCTGGGTGCGCGGGACGTTGCCTCGCATCCGGTACGACCGCTTGATGAATTTCGGCTGGAAGGTGATGTTGCCGTTGGCATTGGTGGCGGTGATGTGGGGCGCTTTCATCGTGTTGTTGGAAGACGAAGTGAACACGGCGGCTTACGTCACTGTGCTGGTCGTGGGCTGGGTCATGTTCCTGGCAACGGCAGCTTGGTGGTTGGAGCGCGCCGGCAGCAAACCCGACCCGCTCACGGCGCGGCGCGTAGAGATGGCGACGCTCCCCGGCGGGCGCGGTTAGGGCGGCTTGTGGAGATGACGGAATGAACTTGATACGCGGCTTTGCAACGACGATCAAGCACCTGCTGGAACAACCCGTTACCGTCGAGTATCCGGAGGAAGAGCGACCGGTACGCGAGCGCTTCAAGGGCCGCCACGTGCTCAAGCGCTACGACGACGGCTTGGAACGTTGTATCGGCTGTGCGCTTTGTGCGGCGGCTTGTCCTGCGGGCGCCATCTGGGTCGAAGCGGCGGAAAACACCGACGAGGAACGTTACAGCCCGGGTGATCGTTACGCTAAAGTGTACGAGATCAACATGCTGCGCTGCATCTTTTGCGGCTATTGCGCGGACGCCTGCCCCACCCAAGCGATTGTGTTGGAGCACGAATATCGGCTCAGCTTCACCGACCGGCGCGACGCGATTTATACCAAAGATCGCTTGCTCGAACCTGCGCCGTCCGGCGCGTCGGCCACGCCGCAGCAAACCGAACCCGGGCAATTTACGCGCCCGATTCCTGAGATGGAAGACCCGAGGTAGCGCCTGGGGCGGCGTAGCACCTCGCGGCTGCGCCCCCGACGGAGGTTTTTTTCATGGAACTGACGTTGTTTGTAATCGTAGGCACGATTGCGCTGCTTGCCGCCGTGATGATGCTCATCAGAGAGAACGCCGACTATAGTGCGCTGTTTCTGATTCTTCATCTGGCCTGCATTGCGTTCTTCTCCTTGATGCTCGACGCGGGCTCTTTGGCGATGGTGCC
>CAZZNC010000044.1:0-10663 GCA_964655405.1 uncultured Anaerolineaceae bacterium
CAACGGCGGGATCAGCCGCAACGTGTTCGCGCCGCAGCCCAACACCAACAGCCCGCCCTCGAACGCTTGATCCACCACCGCGTTACGCATATCGGCCCAACGCTCGTGTGTGTCGCGGTCTTTGACAAACTCCACGCCCAACATCAAGCCTTTGCCGCGCACGTCGCCGATGCTCGGATGGTGTTCCATCATCGCGCGCAGCTTGTCCATCGCGTAAGCGCCCATGCGTGCCGCGTTTTCGAGGTAACCGTCGCGCAACAGCTCGATGGTCGCCAGGCCCGCCGCACAGCTCACCGGATTGCCGCCGAAGGTGCTGGCGTGCGCCCCGGGCACCCATTTTTCCATGATCTCGGCACGGGCGATGATGCCGCCCAGCGGCATCCCACTGGCGATGCCCTTGGCCGTCGTCACGATGTCCGGCTGCGCGTCCCAATGCTGGACAGCCCACCATTTGCCGGTGCGTCCCATGCCACTCTGCACCTCGTCCACGATGAGCAAAATGCCGTGCCGGTCGCAAAGCGCACGCAGCCCGGGCAGGAAGTCGTTCGGAGGCACCACATAGCCCCCCTCGCCCTGAATCGGCTCGACCAAAATGGCAGCCACCTCGTCAGAGGGCACAATCGTCTTGAAAATTTCATCCTCGATGTAGCGCAACACCGCCTCGCCCTGGTCGGCGACGCCGTCCTCGCGCAAAATCGGGTGGTACGGGTCGGGATACGGCACATGCGTCACACCCGGGACAACCGGAAAGAACCCGCGCCGCTGCACGTATTTGCTGGCCGTGAACGAAAGCGCGCCCATTGTGCGCCCATGAAAGCCGTGCAAAAAGCCGATGAATTGGGGACGCCCCGTGTAGGAACGCGCCAATTTCAAGGCCGCCTCGACCGCTTCCGCGCCACTGTTGCCGAAAAAGACACGCGCATCCCCATCGAAAGGCGCAATGCTCGCCAGTTTTTCGGCCATTTCCACCTGCGGCCCATAATAAAAGTCTGTGCCAGACATGTGGATGAACTTGGCGGCTTGCTCTTGGATGGCGCGCACCACTTTGGGATGGGCGTGGCCGGTGGCCGTGACCGCGATCCCCGTTGTGAAGTCCACAAAACGGTTGCCGTCCACGTCCCACACCACAGCGCCTTCACCCCGCTCCATCACAAAGGGATAGCTGCGCGTGTACGAAGGTGAAAGCACAGCAGCATCCCGCTCGATCCATGCCGTCGCTTTCGGGCCAGGCAAAACGCGAGAGGTTGTAGTCATCGCTCGTTGCTCCTCATGAACTCTTCAAGGTCATGTGCTGAAAAAAACATTCTTGCGCACTCAAAAAACGTGGCTCACCCGCCACACGGTGACAGGTGAGCCGATTATGGCTTTGCCCAAGCGACCTGGCAAGACCAATTGGTCTTAGTTGGTGTCGGGGGTCTCCGACGCCGAAGCCGTCAGCGGCAAACGAAGCACAATGCGCGTCCCCTTCTCTTGACCGGCCTCCGCGTGAATCGTGCCGCCGTGTTGTTGCACCACGTAGCGCGCCAAGGTCAGCCCCAAGCCGGTGCCCGGGGTGTTCCCTTCGCTGGGCCGGAAGAACGGCTCGAAAAGTTGAAGCAATTGCGCCGGATCCAGCGTTTCGCCCTCGTCCTGCACGCGAATTTCTGCCCAGGGCACGCCGTCCACCTCGATCCGTTGCGCCTGGACATGCACCGTGCTTCCCTCGGCGGTCATTTCGATAGCGTAGCCAAACAAACTGTTGAAAACCTGGATCAAACGCTGATAGTCGCCAAAAATCGGCATCGGGTCGGTGGGAATGTTGTATTGGAGCTGCACCTGTTTTTGCTGCGCGGCGGGCATCTGCAAATTCAAGGCCCCTTCCAACGCGAATTGAAGCTGCGTGTTACGCCGATCCAAGCGGATGCTGTTGCGCATCAACTGCGACACGTCCACCAGGTCTTGCACCAACTCGGACATATCGTCTGTGGCGTGTTGCAGCACGGTCAAATGCTCTTCCATGTGTTCCGGCTGACGGCGCAACAGGTACAAGCGGGTTTTCAAGTTGGCGAGCGGACGGCGTAGCTCGTGCGAGGCATTGGTGATGAAGCGGTCTTTTTGCTCTTGCAACGCCACTTCGTAGCTGGTGTCGTGGATCGTTTCCACCACGCCGACTTCCTCACCGTCCGGCCCGCGCACGGTCACTTGATGCACCGCCGCGTAAAGCGTCGTGCCGTCCTTGCGGCGCAATTGCACCAGGGTCGGATGCGTGAGGGGGAAAGTCTGTATTGGATTTTCCAAGGGGGTCGCGCTGAGCACGCTGGGGTCACGCTGCAACTCTCCCAACGTGTAGCCCAAAAGCCGCGTGATGCTCGGGTTTGCATAGACGATCTTCCCCTCTTGGCGAAAGATCACGCCGTCTTCGGTGTTCTCCAGAATCGTTTGCAACTGGGCGCTGCGGCGTGTCAGTTCGGCGGTGCGTTCTTGGACAAGGTCTTCCAACTGGGCGGTCAGTTCTTTCAACGCTTTGGTGCGTTCGCGCACGAGCTGTTCCAACACACGCTGACGCATGTGGTAAAACAGCCAACCGCTGACGCCCAAGGTCAGCCCCAGCAACAAGCCCAAAACCAACATTTGCTGACGGGGAGCAATCAGCTTCGCGTTGATCTCGCTGGCCGGCGCAGCCAGGGCAATCGTCAGCCGCTGTTCACCCGCGTAAACGGTAGACCACGCCACTAATTTGCGCTCCACCGGCCCGCCGACTTCGACAGGAAAATGATAATCGCCCTGGCCGCTGTCCTCAACCATCATGCGCTGCACTATCGTCAACAAGTCAGGATAGGGGCGCGCGAGTTCTATGGCATCTTTGCCCACATATTCCGACTCCGGATGAAAGAGCACCAGCCCGTTGGCGTCCTGCACCCAGGCCACACGGTAGCGCTCGGCCAACATCGGCAAAACGTACTTGTCGAGCGCCCGTGAAAAGTCCACCATCATCCCCAAAACGCCCCCGACGTCCCCGTCGTCGCCGAAGAGGGGATAGAATATGCCCCATAGCTGAACGCCGTGTTCCAAGGTGGGGCCGATAAAAAACACGTCGTGTGTCTGGATGATGTCGTCCCAATGAGCTTGTGTCCACTGACGCAAAACGGCTTGCGCACGTTGGCCTTGCTCAGACTCCACTATGTACAATTTTCTCTCGTCATCCGGCGTAGGGTAAAAGCACAACACCAATTCGTTTTCAGTGGTGTGGACTTCCGCCATCGAAGCCAAGATGTTTTGCACCATAGAAAGAGACAGGTAGCCGTGCAGATAGGGGGGGAGCACATACAAGGCACTGAACATCACCTCTTCCCCCACGCGGTGTGCATACTCTTGGAAACCATACGCGCTCATTTCGGTTTGCAGCGCCTGCTGCTCGTTGAAAGCGCGTTCGTTCTCTTGAATAAGCTCTTGGTTTGCCACAAAGAAAAGGGCTGCGTAAATTGCCACGACCGCAAGGGCAAAGAGGAAATATCCGCCAATATGTTTCACTGCATATCGCCTCCATACGCGCGTAAGCTGTCGCAAAGCATGACGCAGCGTCTTGGGCCAAAGCGCACAAAAAAAGCAGCCCTGCTAAGCGCGTTTTTCAAAACGGTAACCGACCCCCAGCTCGTTGATGATGTAAATGGGTTGCTTGGGGTTAGGTTCCAACTTGCGTCGTAGATGCCAGATATAAACCCGCAAATAGTCAATGTCGTTGATGTACTCGAAACCCCACACCCGTTCCAACAGTTCGCGGTAAGCTACAGTACGAGGCGCATGGCCGACCAACAAAGCCAACAAATTGAACTCGGTAGGCGTCAGGCGCACCAACTGCCCTTGCACCCGCACACGCCGTTCAACCAGATTGATTGCCAAATGATCGTCGCGGTAACCTTCCCCCTCCAACTGGGTCGGTTCGCTGGCCGCACGACGAAGGTTCGCCCGCACCCGTGCCAGCAAGACGCCCAACTCAAAGGGCTTGACAATGTAATCGTCGGCACCCAAGTCCAGCCCCTTGATCACTTCTTCCGGCGCATTGCGTGCCGTCAACATGATGATCGGCACGTTGCTCACCTCGCGGATGCGCTCGCACACCGTCCAGCCGTCCATGGTGGGCATGTTGATATCCAACAGCACCAAATCTGGATGGGCACGGTAAAGCTCGCGCAGCCCCGCTTGCCCGTCGGCAGCTATCAAGACCTGATAATCGGCTGCGCTCAATGCTTCTTTGACCATGTTAAGGTGGATCGCGTCATCGTCAATGACCAAAACGGTTGGCTGAATGGTCATGGCTGCCAATCTTTTCCCGTATGCAGTTCACTACCGCCACCGGTGCGAACCAAAGCCGCCGCTCCGATCAAGGCCACGTCGTCGCCCAGCACCGCAGGCACGATGGGGACATGTTCGTAATATGCCGCGTCGAGCGCGTGTTCGCGCACGGCTTGGCGCATCGGCGCCAAAAGCAGCTCGCCGGTGTGTGTAACCCCGCCCCCCACCACGACGATCTGTGAGTTGAATAGATGCAACAAGCTAACCACCCCCAGCCCCGCCAAATAACCCGCCCGCTGGATCAGCTCAACGGCCAGCGCGTCGCCGGCTGCGGCGGCTTCTCCGACAATCTTGGCCGTCACCAACTCGCTACGTCCGCCCACTAAACCCAAGATACGGGAAGATGCGCCCGCGCGCAATTTTTCCCGCGCATGGTGTGCAATGGCCGTGCCAGAAGCCACGCCCTCCAAGTCGGTAACTTCGCCGTCCACCACCAACATCAAATGGCCTGCTTCCGCGCCCAGCCCTTGCGCGCCCACCAACAAGCGCCCCTCGTCAATGATGCCGGAGCCAATGCCCGTGCTGATGGTCAGGTAGAGCACATAATCACAGCCTTGGGCAGCCCCGCGCATCGCTTCGGCCAACGCCGCGACATTGGCGTCGTTGCCCACATACGTCGGGCGCTCGAAACGTTCCTGAATGATTTCTCGCAAGGGCACGTTGTGCCACCCGGGGAGATTGGGCGGCGCAACCACCACGCCGGTATGCGGATTGAGCGGCCCGGGCGCCGAAACGCCGATGCCGCGCACACGGGCAAGGTCGTCCGGCATGACGCGGGCGATGACATCCAGGATGCGTGCCAACACATGGTCGCGCCCGCGGTCGGCTTCGGTGGGCACAGCGACACGCTCTTGCATGTGCAATTGTGCGTCGAGCCGAGCCGCGCGCAACTGCGTACCGCCCAAATCCACACCGATGATGCAGTCGCTCATGGCGTACCTTTTCCTTGTTGTTCCATAGCGCAGCGCTCCCCCATCGCAAAAGCGTCGTGAGACGACACGGATTGGGACAGAGCGCACGAGTAGCGAGTTTGTCGGGCGGGTGACGCCCTGTTAGAATACGACGCGGAAAGGTGGAACATTGGCACATCCGTTCCGACACCGCGCCGTTGTGTGCATTGTGCCCGTATCTTACCCCAAAAGCGGAAACCTAGAAACATGACCCCAGGGAAAATCACGCCTTCGCGTCGCCAATATCTGGAATTCAAAGCCCAATTTCCGGACGCTATCGTCATGTTCCGGTTGGGCGACTTTTACGAAATGTTCGACGAGGACGCCGAGATTGCCGCACGCGAGCTGGATTTGGTGCTGACCAGCCGCCCCTTTAGCAAAGAGCAGCGCGCCCCGATGTGTGGAGTGCCGCACCACGCGGTAGACGGCTACATCGCCCGCCTAGTGGAAAAAGGCTATCACGTGGCCGTTGTCGAACAGATCGGCAATCAACCGGTCAACGGCATCACCCCGCGTGAAGTTTCGCGCGTGATCACGCCCGGGACGGTCATTGATGACGGCATGATACCGGACACGCGCCACAACTATTTGCTGGCCTTGGCGCCCGAACCCACCCCACACGGCGACGGCTGGGCAGCGGTGGGCCTGGCGTATGTAGAGATCAGCACAGGTGAGTTTGCCGCCACGCAATTCAGCGGGCGCGACGCAGCACTGCACGTCACCGAGGAACTGGCGCGCCTGGAGCCGCGCGAGCTGCTCTTGCCGCAAGCCTGGGCGCAGCGCGGAATCAGCTTGCCGGAAGGCGTGCACGTCACCCCCCTGCCCGACCATCATTTCGCCGCACGCACAGCGCGCCAAACCTTGCGCGAGCATTTCCAAGTTTCCACGCTGGCGGGCTTCGGGTTGCGCAACAAGCCGCTGGCCGTGCGCGCGGCGGGCGCGGCGCTCGCGTATGTGCAGGACACGCAACGCGGCGCGCTGGAACAACTGCAAACGCTGCGCACCTATAGCCTGGACGAGTTCATGACGTTGGACGCGGCCACGCGGCGCAACTTGGAGCTGACCGAGACCATGCGCGGCGGCAAACGGCGCGGCTCGCTGCTGGCCGTGCTGGACCGCACCACGACGGCGATGGGCGCGCGCTTGCTGCGCACCTGGCTGGGCCAACCGCTGCTCGACCGCGCCCAACTGGAAGCGCGGCTGAACGCAGTGGAAGCGTTCCACCAGGCGGGCACGCTGCGCGCCGAGGTGCGCGCGACATTGGCGCACGTGGCGGACCTGGAGCGGCTGACCAACCGCCTGTTGGCGCGGCGCGTGGGGCCGCGTGCGCTGTTGGGCCTGGCGGAAAGCCTGGAAGTCGTCCCAACGCTGCGCGCACTGGTCGCAGACGTGCCCGCGCTGGCGAGCGTTTACGAGGCGCTCGACCCGTGCGCGGACGTGGCACAAGCGATCCGCACGGCGTTGGTGGACGAGCCGCCCGCGCTGATGAACAGCATCGGCGTTTTTCGCGCAGGGTACGCGGCGGAACTGGACGCCGTGATCGAAGCCAGCCGCGACGCCAAAGCGTGGATCGCGGGCCTGGAGGACGCCGAACGTGAGCGCACCGGCATCAAGAACCTGAAGGTGGGCTACAACAAGGTACACGGCTACTACATCGAGGTCAGCAAGGCCAACACGCAGCGCGTGCCACCCGAATACGAGCGGCGGCAGACGCTGGTCAACGCGGAACGCTACATCACGCCGGAACTCAAGGAATACGAGGCGCTGATCTTCAACGCGGACGAGCGCCAATTGGAGATCGAGCAGCGGCTTTTTGAGGAGCTTTGCGCCCAAGTGCGCGGGCGCGCGGGCGCGATGTTGCGCACGGCGGCGGCACTGGCGTATCTGGACGTTTTCTCGGCGTTGGCGGAAGTGGCCGCGCGCGAGGGCTACGTGCGCCCTCAATTGACCGACGAGGACGTGTTGATCGTCCGCGACGGACGGCATCCGGTGGTGGAAAAAATGCTGACCGGCGAGCGCTTCGTGCCCAACGACACGCATTTCGACGAAAACGAACGCCTCCACATCATCACCGGGCCGAACATGGCCGGCAAAAGCACGATCATTCGCCAGGTGGCGCTGATCGTGTTGCTGGCGCAGGTGGGGTCGTTCGTGCCCGCACGCGAAGCAACCATCGGGTTGGCAGACCGCATCTTTACGCGCATCGGCGCCCAAGACGAGATCCACGCGGGGCAGTCGACGTTCATGGTGGAAATGACCGAGTTGGCGCTCATTTTGCGGCACGCCACGCGGCGCAGCCTGATCGTGCTGGACGAGATCGGGCGCGGCACAAGCACGTATGACGGCATGGCGATTGCGCGCGCGGTGGTGGAATATCTGCACAACCACCCACGTTTGGGCGCGCGGACGCTTTTCGCCACGCACTACCACGAGCTGACCGCGCTGGCGGACATTTTGCCCGGGGTGGTCAACTACAATGTGGCCGTGGCGGAAGACGGCGAGGGGATCGTCTTTTTGCACAAGCTGATGCCCGGGGGCACGGATCGATCGTATGGTATCCACGTGGCGCAACTGGCGGGCGTGCCGAAAGCGGTAGTCAAGCGGGCGCGGGAGATTTTGCGGGAGTTGGAGGAAGCGGGCGGCGATTTCGTGATCCAGCCGCGCGAGGTGGCCGAAGGGCCGCAGCAGCTCTCGTTTTTCCAAGCGGACACCGAGCCGCTGATCGCGTTTTTGCAGGATTTGAACGTGGACGAGCTTTCGCCGCTGGACGCGCTGACGAAACTTTACGAGCTAAAGCGGCTGCTGGGGGAGTAAACGCCCTGCTTTTGCGCGCACCCGCGAACGCCCGTATAATGCTTGGCAGAACGCAATCCGTCCCCAGGGAGGGAAAAGATGAGCTTCAACGACCTTGCAGCCCGCTTCCGCCAGCGCGCGGGCAAGAACGCTTCATACGAGGAAAAGCCGCCGGACTTCGAGGAACTGTATTTGGTGCGAGCACGTATCCTCGGCGTGCTTATCCGCGACGCACGCCAGGCGCTGCACATGTCGCCGAACGTGTGCGCGGAGCGTGTCGGCGTGCCGGTGGAAACGCTGCAACAGTGGGAACTGGGACAAGGCACGCCCAGTTTGCCGCAGCTCGAACTGCTGGCCTATACGCTCGGCGTGCCCATCAGCCACTTTTGGGGCACGGATACCGTCTTGCAGCAAGATAAGCAGCGCATCAACTCGCAGGAATACGTCGAGGTGCGTAACCGGTTGGTCGGAGCCGTGCTGCGCGCAGCCCGTGAACGCGCCAATCTCAGCGCCGAACAGCTCGCGGCCAAAGCGGGCGTGCCTGCCGCGCATGTCACCGCCTACGAGCTGGGACAACGCCCCATCCCGACGACCGTGCTGGCGACGTTGGCCTCGGCGTGCGATGTGAGCATGTCCTACTTCTTGGAACACGGCAACCGCATCGGGCAGTTTTTGCTGCTCCAAGAGGATATGAAGCACTTTAGCGAGATGCCGGACACTCTGCGTAAATTCGTGGCCTCGCCGGTGAACCAGCCCTATCTGGAACTGGCACAAAAGATCGCACGGCTGGGCAGTGACGAGCTGCGCCACATCGCCGAAGCGATCTTGGAGATCACGCTGTAGATAGCGCATTTGCGAGGGCTTCGCCCCCGCGCCCCCAGCAGGGAGCTTCGCCCCCCTGCACCTCCCGCGAGCCGCGCTGACGCGCGCCTCGCGGCGTTTGCGTATGGACGCGCGCAGGCCAAGGGAGCTTGGGCCGTTCCCGCGCGCATGGGGCGCGCCGCCCGCCCCGCGCTCCGCGCGGCGCAAAGCGGCGAAAGCCGCTTTGGTGCGCCGAATGGCGCACGGCGGCGCGCCCCCACCGACGAACGTTTACCGCCGATGCACAGTCCCGCGCCGCCCGCGTTCCACACGCGGCGGGATCAAGGGGCAGCGCGCCCCTTGCGGGGGTGCGGGGGCAGCGCCTCCACCCTCTCAGCGCGCACGCGATCCCAGGTACGGCAAAAGGCGCATTGTCCCTCGTGCGTCGTCGGTTGACCGCATGAGGGACAGGTGTGCAGCTCGATCTGTTCTTGCGCGGACGGCAAAAAGTCGTGTTCTTCGCGGGCGCGCAGAAAATTCAGATAAAAGTGGAGCTTGGCTCCCGGGCTTTGCGCTTCCAGCCGGTTGAGTAGCTCTTTGTGGCGGATGCTGGTCGCGCCTTCGGCGAACGGACATTCGTCGTAAACGTACTCGATGCCGCACACGATGGCATAGGCGGCCATTTCGCGCTCGTAGAAGCGGAAAAGCGGCTTGACCTTGCGTGCCAACCCTGCATGGCTGGACGGCAACACCGGCCCCTGCCGCACCAAGTAGTCCACCGACCAACGCAACGTGTTGCCGAAAAGTACGGCGGCCTCGTCGTCCAGGTTGTGGCCCGTCGCCAGCACCTGATAATCGCCGTCGCGCGCAATGCGGTTCATAATATGCCGCTTGGTCAGTCCGCAAAGCGAGCAAGGCTTGGCGCGCCCGCGATGGCTGAGCTTAGCGGCTTCCGGAATACCCGCGCCGTAGACTTCCGCCACATCCACCACGTGCAACGTCAGGTCGTTGCCGCGCCGCGCCATGAATTGGCAGATGTACTCATGCGACTGGTCGCTGTAGCGCACGCCACCGTCAATGCCCAGCCCGATGTATAGCCCGTCGGCCTGGTAGCCCAGCTCCAGCAGGATATCCCACAGTGCCAAGCTGTCCTTGCCGCCGCTGACCGCCACCAGCACACGCTCGTCGCGGGTGAACATGCGCCATTTTTTGATCGTCCGTTCGGTCTGCTTGTGCACCCACTCCACGAAGTGCGGGCCGCAGAGCGCGAGTTTGTGTTGGCGCATGTTGATAACGGCTTTTTGGTCGCAGTGGCGGCAGCGCAAGGGGCGCGGTGGACGTTTGGGCATAGTGGGTTAGCCTCCGGAGATGGTCGCCAGTAATTTGAGTGTGTCGCCGGGGCGCAACGTGACCTCCTCGGTGACGAGCGTGCCGTCGCGCGTGGCAAGGATGGCGACGGGGTCCAACCCGCAGGTGCGGATCGCCTTTTCGACGGTGATCCCCGGGCGGACGGTGAAGGTCTTGTTGCGGTAGATCACGGTGACCGCCTGGTCGGGCGGGGTGTGGGTGTTGTCGGTCATGGTGTGTACCCTCCGTTCCGTTTGCGGGGAGATTATAGCAGAACGGCGGGGCGGGTGAAGGAGCGAAAATTCTGTATGTCACAGATTAAAAGGGGAGTTCGTCAAGATCTGTATCACCGAATGCGCTTCCCTCGGTGTCATCACCCGAACCCCACTCTTTTTCAAGAGCCTCGAGCTGTTTTCTGGTTCTCCAAATTTCCTTTTCTT
>CAZZNC010000045.1:0-9781 GCA_964655405.1 uncultured Anaerolineaceae bacterium
TCCCGCGAGCACCTCGCCGGATCGCTTGTCCACGCCCACCGCAACCGTGACCACCGAAGCGACCGCGTCCGGCGGCAGCGCCCCACCCACCGCGGCCCAAAGCGGGCAGGTGATCCACACCGTGCAACCCGGGGAAGGCATCTACGCCATCGCGCGGCAATACGGCGTCAGCGCACAAGCGATCATCGAGGCCAACAACCTCGCCAACCCGAACTTGATCCACCCGGGCGATCAGCTGATCATCCCACAGGGACAATAGCCCCCCGCCCGATACAAAGCACCACGCCCCACGACTGCGCGCGATAGGGTTGCGCAGGCCGTAGTGGGGCGTGGTTGCAGCTTTACCGCAAGTGTGGGGTGCTTATTTGCCGTATTTGTTCATCAGCAAATCCAAGACCGTGCCGGCGTCCACAGCGTCTTTGCTACCCATGAGCGACAGCCCGCCCAAAAAACCGCTCTTGGATTGGCGCGCTTCCAAGTCCATCGTCAGCTCGTCGAAAACGTCCGACGACAGGTTGCGCAGCATTTTCTTTTCGGCTTCTTCCAGGTTGTAGCCTTCCAGGGCCTTTTCCAGGTCGGAGATCAATTGGGCGCGGTACTCTTGGTCGGTGAGCGCGCGGCTTACGATGGTGGTCAGGTCTTCGCGGGACATGGGGTGCCTCCAAATAGACTAGCGGGACAAACTGAGATTGATGCCATTGCTTTCTGAAGCTCAACTCGATTATATTATGGCTCGCAAGACGTGACCAAACCGTGACCGGCGGCACATTTTTGCAAGTTCTTTATACGCAGCACCACACACAATCAAGAAAGGGGGCATGGTGCGCCGCAACAACCGCACATTTGGGATGCTGCTGGCGCTGGCAACGCTGAGCCTGGGGGTATGGGCTTGGCCGTGTCACGCGCGCACCGTCCCGCCCACCGCGCCCATTCCTGCGACGCGCCAACGACCGAACCAGCCCGAGCGCACTCCCCTTCCCCCTGTGCCGCACGGCCATTCCAGCTATCCCAATCCGGCGACGGGGCACTTTGTGTCCGGCACGCCGGACGACCCCCTCGCGGCCTTTTCCCGTCGGCCATTGGATACGTTCATCATTCCCGAAGGCGGCCTTTTCCTCGACCCGACCCGCGACCCGCCCCATTATGGCGTGGACTACGCCAATCCGGACGACTATCTCAACGGGCAATGGACATCCATCCACCCACTTGGCCCGGGCTATGTCACCGCGCACGCGGCGTGCGTGCCCTGCTATGTAGACGGCGACCGCGCCGGTCGCGTGGAGTGGAAGTGGCCGCGCTATAACTTCGGGTGGGGCAACTTGGTGTTGGTCGAAAC
This sequence comes from uncultured Anaerolineaceae bacterium, assembly GCA_964655405.1. Lineage (GTDB taxonomy): Bacteria > Chloroflexota > Anaerolineae > Aggregatilineales > Aggregatilineaceae > JALSSH01. Next base: position 1,337 of record CAZZNC010000045.1, read on the forward strand.
GCCGTACAACGCGCATGTTTCAATTTACGTGCTCTACGCACACTTGGAACGGGACTTTGTGAGTTTGGGCGACTACGTGACGCCCGAAGATGTGATCGGTGTGGTGGGCACGAGCGGCTATTCGCAGACCTATCACCTCCACGTCGAAGTCCGCTATGGCCCGCCCGGCATTTTTTGGAACGCGGACTTTTCACAATGGGAAACGCTCGACCGCTGGATGAGCACCCTTTTCGTCAATCCGTCCTGGCTGGTTTTCCCCGACGAGCACGCCTCGTTCGTGGCCGCGCTGGAAGCGTGGACAGACAAGCACCGTTCGGCCACGCCCATCCCCTAAAAAGCACCACACGCCTCCCAAAGTATGCTATGCTCGAAACAAAAGCCGCGCCGCAACTGCAAGGCGCAGCGGGGAGGCGTAACCATGCCCAGCGTGCATTTCCTCAACAATGTTTCGCTCTTCGCCAACCTTTCCACTACCGAGCTGACACCGTTGGCCGAGCGCCTGGTCAGCCGCCGCTATCAGGCAGGCGAGCTGATCTTTGCGCAGAACAGCCCGGGCCACAGCCTCTACATCGTCAAATCCGGCTACGTGGATATTGTCGTGGACGTCCCGCACAGCGCACACCAAACGCTGGCCGAGTTCGGCCCCGGGCAGGCGTTCGGAGAGTTCGGCTTGCTGGACGGGCTGCCGCGTTCGGCGGGCGCAGTAGCACGCGAGCGCAGCGAGCTTTTGACGCTTTCGCGCCCCGAATTTTTCATGTACCTGGAACAATATCCGTCGGTGGCGATCAAGTTGGTGGTGCTGCTCAGCCGGCGCTTGCGCTTTGCCATGCAGCGCAGCAAAAGCGAGATCCTCCACGAGCAAGGCACGCCCCAAACCCGCTTGGCGCAGCTGCTGATCGAATTGGGCGAGCGCTACGGACGCCAGGAAGCAACCGGTTTGCGGCTGCCGTTGCGCTTGACGCGCGGGGAAATTGCGGGGTTATTGGGCTGTCCACGTGCCGAAGCCGAAGCTGCCTTGCGCGCCTTGCAACAAGCCGGACTGCTGACGATGCACGGGCGACGCATCACGCTTCACGACTTGGAAAAGCTGCGCGCACAGGCTGCCGAATGAGCGTGCGCGGCAACGCTTCACGCGCTGTCCGCTGAGGTGGCGGCCCCGTCGTGTTCGGATTGCACACTGCGCTGCACAAAAGCGTAAAAGGGATAGGCCAGTTTAGCCGGATCGAGGTTGCCCGCTGCCAACGCGGTGTAGTTGGCGTCCTCGAAATCCTTGTGCATTCGCCGCACCGTGTCCATCTGGTTGTCGGAGGGTTCAAGCGAAAAAAGCGCGATCAGCGTGGTATATTGGCCCGGGACAAAACAAAGCCATTGCCCATTTTCCATCTCCGTACTGCGCACCCCCGCGCGGAAAATTTCCGCCGCCGCCGAACGATAGCTGCTCAACATGGGCACGATCAATTCCGGCTCGATGGCAAATTCACCCAGCGTTTCCAGCGGCAAGCCGCTCTTGTTGTCATAAACGCTCATGCCCACCGCTTTGGCCGTCAGCCGCTTACGGATGTGGATGGTGTCCTCCCCTTCTTTGATCCCCTCCGGCCAATTGGCGCTCCCGTCTTCGGTAATCCATTGCGCCACCGACATAATTTGCCGCTGATAACGCGCGTAAAGATGTTGGAATTGGGTACGGTTGATCTCGCCGTTGGCGAATTCCTCCACCAATTTACTCATCTTGCGGTGCACCTGGGCGATGAACTCTCGGCCCTGCCGCACGATCTGCGGCACTTTTTCCGCGTTGTCTTTTCCCTGGGGAGTGTTCGATTTTTCTTGAGGGGTGTTGAGCGGCTCACCCATGCTATTTTCTCCTACTCGCGCGCACGTCATCGAATGACTGTGCCTTTATTATAGCCCACCTGCGCGCGCTTCCGTTCGCTGATGGGACAAATGCACCAAATTCAGCGGAAATTCACCTTCGGCGCGCCCAGCCACGCCCCCGCCGGACACGCACCAAAGCATTTTGCGTCCAGCGGGGATACAGGGGATACTTGTACAGACGCGCCGCCCACGCGCCGCGCGTCCGCTGAAAATGTTTCGTAGCACGCGGGAGCAACTGTCACATGACCGAACAAGAAACTTATGCACATATCTTCGTCGAATATCCGGCGGAAGGCGTGGGATTGATCCAGCTCAACCGCCCGCGCACCTTCAACGCGCTGACCGAGCCGCTGATGCACGAATTGACGCACGCGCTGGCCCAGATGGAGGCCGACGAGACCGTGCACTGCATTGTGATCACCGGCACCAAGCGCGTTTTTGCCGCCGGTGCGGATATTGAGGAACTGTCGAAAGCCACGACCGGCGAGCTGCGGCAAAAGAACTTCATCGGGCGCTGGGAACAAATCCGCCACATCACCAAACCGATCATCGCGGCGGTGAGCGGCTACGCACTGGGCGGTGGGTGTGAACTGGCGCTGACCTGCGATATGATCGTCGCGTCGGAAACGGCGGTTTTCGGCCAGCCAGAGATCAACTTGGGCGTTATCCCGGGCGCGGGCGGCACGCAACGGCTGACGCGCACGGTCGGCAAAGCGTTGGCAATGGAAATGGTGCTCAACGACCGCCGTCTTTCCGCCGAGGAAGCCGAGCGCTTTGGGCTGGTCAACCGCGTGGCGCCGGTGGACACTTACGTCGAGGAAGCGGTCAAGCTGGCCGCTGAGATCGCGGCACGGGCGCCGGTGGCAATCCGGCTGGGCAAGGACGCGGTCAATATGGCGCTGGAAACCACGCTGAGCGCAGGGCTGGCTTATGAGCGCAACCACTTTTACGCGCTCTTTGCCACTGAAGACCAAAAGGAAGGCATGGCCGCCTTTTTGGGGAAGCGCAAGCCGGAATGGAAAGGCCGCTAGGGACACGCAAAGTGTCCACGTCGCAAAGGAAAGGTGCGCATGGCGGATTTTCAGCATGTGACGCTGCTTTACACGGCCAATGTGCAAGGCGAGCTGGCATTGCTGCCGCGCCTGTTCACGCTCGTTCAACAAGCGCGACGCGCCACCGACGGCCCGACGCTGCTGCTGGACTTGGGCGACAGTTGCGCGTTGAACGCCTGGGTTTGCCAAGCCACGCACGGGCGCGCGCCTTTTCTGGTTTTTGATAGCATGGGTTACGACGCAGCATTGATCGGCGGGCCGGAGCGCGTCCCCATTCCACCTACCGCGCTACGCCGCCTGGTGGGGGACTTGGTGATGCCCGTCGTGGTTTGGAACAGGGCGCGCACGTTGCAAAAACGCGGCGTAGAAATCACGTTGGCGCCGGGGAACGCACCCGCGCCCACCAAAGAGCCGGTCGTGCGCGTGGACCGCGCGCGGGAAACGCTGCCCGCCGTCGGGGACATTGTGCCGGTGCTGGGCGATGTGCCGCAAGGGGAGCTAGCGTGCGTGGTGATGAGCTGGCCGGACTGGTGCGTGCAAAGCGTGGCGCTGCGCACGCTGGACGCCCACACGCCCGCCGACCCCACTATCGGGGCGGTCATCGAGTTGGTGGAACAAGAAGCGCGCGCCTACACACAGCGAGAGGACACGACGCCATGAACCAGGGCGAATTGGTACGCAAACTGGACGAGTTTTTCGCCGTTTCGCCAGACGACGAACGCGAAAAGTGGCAACGCCTCATTCCTGCTCAGGCGTTGGCAGTCTATGAGCATTTTGCCCTGCCGGAATTTTTCCAGGGGACATGGAACGGGCTAATGTTGGACTTTGCGGAGGAGGTCGAGCGGGTCTATCTGATCGTCTTCCCCGACCAAGCCGTGTTGGATACCATCCTGGCGTTGGAGCTGGAACGCAGCACCGAAGGCGCGTTGATCTTCGCGCACCATCCTTCGGACTTTGAAGAAAGCGGGCGCGGCTTCACCGGCATCAACGAAGCCCAAGTGGAAGATTTGCGCGAGCATCACATCAGCTACTATTGCTGCCATGCCCCGCTCGACCAGCACCCCGAGATCAATACCGCCGTTGCGCTTGCCAAAGCGCTCAAGCTGCGCGACACGCAACCGATCACCACACCGGACGGGCAAACCGACGGTGTGCACGGCTACGCACGCGAAGTCAACTTCGGGCAAATGGCCGAGCGCTTGGCCGAAGCCACCGAACTCCCCTACATTCGCTACAACCAAATCCGCTTTGACGCGCTGCCGGTGGAGCATGTCGCGGTCATTCCCGGCGGCGACCCCACGACACGGCTGGAACGGGCGCGCGCGCTGGGTTGCGACACGTACATCACCGGCCATTGGTGGCCCATCGGCCAGTATGAAAGCGCCGCACAACAACGCGAAGCCCTGCGCGCCTTTGTCCCTCAGATGCCGATGAATTTGCTGGGCGCTTCGCGTTACGCCAGCGAAATGGTGGTATTGCGCGATCTGCTGCCCGGCTGGTTTCGCAGCGCGGGCGTAGAAGCGCGCCTCGTGCGTCAGCCCGACCCCTGGCGTTAAAACGCGCTGCCCTACGTCTTCCCCATGCTCACCACCCCAAGCAGGCCATTTTCGCATAAGGGGAGTATCATTTGTCCCTATGGTCGCCACTCCAAGCGACCTATAATGAGGACAGGCGGTCGTGAATTTTCACACGAACCGCAAAATATGCGTGCATCCCAATCTTTGCAGCAACATCCCAAAGATAGGTGCATCTCTTTGAGCGAGGACTATAGATTTACGGAGCAAACTATATGGTAGACAAGCAAATCACCCCAGAAGAATTATTGGAGCGGGCCAAAAAGCCGGGCAAAGAGGCTATGCGCCTGCACCGCTTTTACCAGGGCAAAATGCAGACGGCGCTGCGCTGTCGCGTGCGCGACATCAACGACTTTGCCATTTGGTACACTCCCGGCGTGGCCCAACCCTGCCATGCCATCGCCGACGATCCCGACATGGTTTACGAACTCACCAGCAAATGGAACACGGTGGCCGTCATTTCCGACGGAACGCGCGTGTTGGGGCTGGGCGACATCGGCCCCAAAGCCGGTTTGCCGGTGATGGAAGGCAAAGCGTTGCTCTACAAATATCTGGGCGGCGTGGACGCTTACCCGATTATGCTGGACACCAAAGATCCGGACAAGATCATCGAAACGGTGCTGCTGCTCCAACCGGCACTGGGCGGCGTGAACTTGGAGGACATTTCGCAACCCAAATGCTTCCGCATCCTGGATACGTTGCGCGAACACGCCGAAATCCCGATCTGGCACGACGACCAACAAGGCACGGCCAGCGTGATCTTGGCGGGCATGATCAATGCTGCCAAGATCGTCGGCAAGCGTTTGGAAGACATGCGCATTACGTTCGTGGGGTCTGGGGCCGCAAACGTCGCTTGTTCCCGCCTGCTCTTCTCTTACGGAGTCGACCCCTTCAATTGCTTGATGGTGGATATCAAAGGCATCTTGGGCAAACACCGCCGCGACATCTATTTGCGCCGCGCGGAATACGTTCAGCAGTGGCATCTGTGCATGACGACCAACGTTGAAGAGATCAAGGGCGGGATTGACGTGGCCTTGCGCGGTGCGGACGCAGTGATCGCGCTTTCGGCGCCCGGGCCGGGCACGATCAAACCGGAATGGCTCAAAGCAATGGCGCCCAATCCCATCGTCTTTGCCGCCGCCAACCCGATCCCGGAAATTTGGCCCTGGGAAGCCAAAGAAGCCGGCGCCGCCGTGGTCGCTACAGGACGCTCGGACTTCGCCAACCAAGTCAACAACTCGCTGGGTTTCCCGGGCATCTTTCGCGGTGCGCTGGACGTGCGGGCGCGCACGATTACCGACGAGATGGCTATCGTGGCGTCCGAAACGCTGGCGTCCATGGCTGAAGAACAAGGCCTGTCGCCGGATCGCATCCTGCCGACGATGGACGATTGGACCGTCTTCCCGCGCGAAGCGGCAGCCGTCGCTGCCAAAGCTGTAGAGCAAGGCGTCGCCCGCCGACCGGCGAGCTATGACGAGGAATACGAGCGGGCGTCGCAAATTATCCGCACAGCCCGTGAGATGACCCAACTTTTGATGCGCGAGGGCTTCATCGCAGAAGCCCCCGAAGAAGACGCATAACGGAGGAAATGACCATGCATGAATTGATCATCATTGGCGGCGGGCCGGCGGGGTTGGCGGCAGCGGCGTATGCAGTGCGCAAACGGATGGACGCCCTGTTCATTTCCAAAGGGCTGGGTGGCCGCACCAAGCGGCGTTTGCTGTTGCCCTGGGTGGAAGATTACCAAGTGATCATCGGCGAAGAAACTATCCAGCGTTTCCGCACGCAGCTCGAATATCTGGACTTTATGCGCGTGCGCGGGCGCGTCGTGGGCATTACAACCATCGAAGACGGTTACCGCGTGGAGGTAGCCGGCGGGCATACATACGACGCCCGCACGGTGATCATCGCCACCGGTGCGTATGGCGAAATGCTCGACATTCCCGGGGAAAAAGAGTTCGAGATGCGCGGCTTGTGTTACAGCACCATGACCTACGCGCCGCTGATGGTTGACCGCAACGTGATCGTGGTCGGCGAGGAAGTTATGGCATTGCGCGCGGTGGCCGAACTTTCACGTATCGCCACGCAGGTCACGCTGATTGCCGAAACCACCGGCCAGCTCGACGCTCCCGCCGGTCAGATTGTGCTGAACGCGCCCAACGTCACGGTGGAACGCAACGCCAAGCCGCTGCGCGTGCTGGGGGACGAGTTCGCGCGTGCGTTGGTGGTGCAACAAGCGGGGCAAGAAAAAGAAATCCCCGCCGACGCGATCTTCGTCGAACGCCGCCTCATCCCGAACTCCGGCTTGGTCACGGATCTGGTCGAGTTGGACGAATGTGGCTTCGTGGTGGTGGACACACGCAATCGCACCAGTGCCCCGGGGCTTTTTGCCGCCGGTGACGTGAGCAACGCCATGGCCTTCCAGGTGCTCATGGGGCTGGGCGACGGGGAAAAAGCTGCCTTGAGCGCCTTTGACTATCTGGTCGGCATGGGCGGCACGGGTTTTGCTTGCACACGGTAAACACGTCTGACCGCGCCGCTATGCGCGCGTCAGAAAAAAGCGCGGCGCGCGGCCCTCGCCGTCAATCATGGGCCGCGCGCCGCGCTCGCTTTTTTCGGTATGCGCCTCCGCTCACCGCCCCGCGTGCGCAACGTAAAAAAGCACCGGCGCTTTTTCCGGCGGCACGTCCCCATACGGCGAGTAGGCGAGCGGCTGCGCGCCAAATACATGCCCCAAGTGCGTCAGCAGCACCGCGTTATACGGCGGAACGAAAAAGGCCAAGTCCACATCGCGGCGCAAGGTGAGCAGGCGCGCCTCGGTGAGCGCGTCCTCGGCCCAAAGTTCCACGTGTAGATCGTCGGTCAGGAAATCGGCCACGTGCTGCGCGTCACTTTGGGTCAGCGGCAGGTAGTCGCCCACAAGGTAAACGCGCGTTCCTGGCGGAAAGTCCGCCGTGCGCCACAACGCATCGTAAGCATCGTAATTTATGCTGGCATACACCGTCTCGTCAAAAGTGCGCAAGTGATCGCCGAAGTAGTAGACGAACTGCCCGCCCGCGATGCTCAACGCCACCAGCAACGTCAGGGCCGCTTGCCAGCGGGGTGCTTTGCCGCGCGGCCAAAGCAGCTCCAGCGGCACACGCACTCCCAACGCAATCAGCAACGCCAGCGCGGGAAAAACCGTCACATAGCGCGCCGTGACCGCGCTTTCGATCAGCAGCGCATTGCCCGCTGTGACCGCCAGCAGCCACAGCACGAGCAAATTGGCCGCCTGCCGCCAGTGCCAAAGCGCCACCGCGATCCCCAACAGGAAGAAGGGCACCAGCCACTCCAAGATCAGCGGATGGTGGCCGTCGTAGTAAAGATAGATGCGGAAAATGGTATTTTCCGGCGCGTGTACATAAAGCATCAGCGCGTGCTTGAAGTGCCGCCAATGCGCGCCCCACCCGGGCGGCTCGCGTCCGGCCTGCCAATATTGCGCGTCGTCGCTGGCTTTGTCCAGCCGGTCGGTCAGCGGAAAACCCACGCCCCACAGCACGTAATACACCGGCGCGGCGATCAGCGCGCAGACCAGCGCCGCCAGCAACAGATGCCGCCAGCGCGGACGCGGTCGCCAAAGCAGCCAGCCGCTGCCCAGCCACAGCGCGCTCAGCGCAGGGAAGAGCAGCCGCCCGCCCTCATAGAAGTATTGGGAAAGTCCCAACGCCAATCCGCCCAACGCCCAGTCCCGCCCGCGACGGCTGCGCAGTGCGTGCGCAAAAGCCGCCAGCGCCAGCGTGCCAAAAAGCGGGTCCGCGATGTTGTTCAGCGCCAAGCGGCTGTAGTGCAGTTGCGGGGGAAAGGTCAGCAACACCAGCGCAGCCACCCAGCCGGTCAGCCGGTCGAAAAGCGCGCGCCCGAGCAAATACACGGCGGGCACGGTCAACGCGCCGACCACCGCGCTCAGC
>CAZZNC010000045.1:9791-10621 GCA_964655405.1 uncultured Anaerolineaceae bacterium
GCGCAAGCCCAGCAGATCGCGTCCCAGGGCGGTGCTCAGCGCATGTTCGCCGTAAGCGTAGAGGAAGGGAAACGACGCAATGGTGGGCATCGGCGCCAGCAGCGCCACATGGGGATCGTCGCTGCAGATGTTCACGCTGATCACGTAGTGGATTTCGTCCACCAGCACACGCACCCGCCCGCCCAGTTGCCAAAAACGCACGGCGAGCGTCAGCGCGGTCAGCGCCAGCAGCAAGGCCACCTCGCGGGAAAGCAGCGCGCGCCAAGGCATCCCCGCAAATCCCACACCGACCAGCGCCACCCCACCCGTCCACAGCGCAAACTGCGCGTGTGTGGAAAGCACGGCCAGTTGCGGCAGCCCGAGCACATGACCGCCCGCTTCCGCCACCGTCCACAGCAGCGCCACCCCCAGCGCGATCAGCGCCCAACGCGGCACACGCTCCGGCGTGGTAGGAAGCGGGCGCGCGTTCCACAAAGGACGCCGTGCTGCCCACAACGCGGTCAGCAGCGCCAACATCCCCGCCCCGAACCACCAGGGCGCGCTTGTTTCGTAAAAGTCATCCGGGCCGCCGTAAGTGGGCCGGTAGTGGAGAAGGGCGTCCCCTTGCGGACGGAAGTGGTACGCGCTGAGCACCATGCACACGGCGGCCCCTAGCGTGAGCGTGGCCGCATACACTGCGCGATGGCGTCGGAAATGGGAACGGATGCCGTGCATAAGCCCCGTGGCTTGCTCCCCCTATGCGGAAACGCTCCGAACAGAAGCCGAGTGCGTGCACGCGGGCGCGCCGCCCGCCCCGCGCTCCGCGCGGCGCAAAGCGGCGAATGCCGCTT
>CAZZNC010000046.1:0-10448 GCA_964655405.1 uncultured Anaerolineaceae bacterium
GCGACTTGCTCGTCATCCTGGCCAATCTGCCCGCCGAAAGCCTCACCGAGCTGATGTGCCACCCCGGGTACGTGGACGAGGCGCTGAGCACCAGCGGCTACAAAGCGCGCCGCGAGGATGAACTAGCCCACCTGACGCATCCGGCCACGCGCGAATGTGTGCAGGCCGAAGGCGTCCAATTGATCACGTTCGGCGACATTCCGCGCCAGGGAGCGTAAAGCACACGATGGACGATCAACACCCGCCGCAACCGCCCGACGACGAGATTTCCTACGAGGATTTCGACGATGTGCCGCCGCCGCCCGCCGACGATTTGGACGTGTTGGATCTGGACACGCTGGACGCGCCGCCGACGCCGCCGGTTTCGGTGTTGCCGCCCAAGCGTGCCAAGCCGACCCCGTCAGCGGAGCAGCCAGCCGACGAGGCGGAAGCCGCGCCGCCGCCCGCTGAGGCTGCCGAGCCGGTGAGCGCACCGCCAGCGGAAAAAGCGCCGGAGACGCCCGCGCCCGAACCTCCGCGCCCGTCCGTGGCGCCCGCCAAGCGGTCGGAGGAAGCGCCCGCCGCGCCGGAGAAAGCTGCCGAAACTGAGCAGCCCGCCGAACCGCCGCCCCCTCCGCCGCCGGATTGGATCTACTATGCGCTGATTGGGTTGCCGCCGGAGGTGGGCGCGCGGGTGTTGGAGCTGCGCGCGGTGAGCGGGATCAACGATATGCCACCCCCCGGCATTATGCTTATGAGCAGCTTTCGCACGCAGGCACTCGCAGCGGTGCAAGAAGAGTTGGCGCGTTGGGCACGCAACCATTTGCCGCTGCAAATGGAGGCTACCGGCGTGCAGGCTGAGGTGCGCGGGCGGCAGCAGTATGTGGCCGCGTGGACGTTGCAACCGGCCAAAGAGTTGTTGAAGGCCGTCGAAGAGCTGCGGCGCGCGTTGTTGCTGTTGGTCAAGCCGCTGAGTGACGAAAAGCCGCGCCCGCACTTGGTCATTGGGGCACAGGTGGCGGCGGCGCGCTATCCGCAACTGATCGCGCAGATGCAGCGCGACTTCGAGCCTTTCGTTTGGCACGCGGCGCAAGTGGTGTTGGTGCGCAAAGACGCTCAGGCCGACGCCGGTGCCTGGGAGATTGTTGCGTCATATGATTAGCCGTTCCTGGCTCTGCACACGCAAGGAGGTTTTGTGATGGGCGGTCAAATGCAAACGCCGGCGCGTCCTGACGAGGGCGCAAAGTCCACCGAAAAACCGAAGGAGGGGAAAAAGACACCCCGACGGCTGCTTTTCATCTACAAAGTGCCGCTTCGCAGTGTGCCGCGGGAGTGGCAAAAACCGTCGGATGAGAAGTACCAGGAAGTGCTGAATGACCAGGGCTTCATCACGGTGGAGATGATCAAAGGTGCCCATTCCACAGAACTAGAGGGCGATTGTCGCGAACTCGAACAGCATCTGTTGCCGGACTTCTGGGCGCAAGATCAACTGGCCCACTACTATCAAAATTTGCATTTCCGTTATCAGTGGCTGTTCATCATCGCTACGTTTCTCACCACTGTGCTTGCGGCGATCAATGTGTGGCTCTATGCGCAAGGCTGGCAGGGCTATCGCCTGTTTGGTTTTATGCGTTGGACAGAAGTTTTGGGCATTGCGGCGGCGGCATTGAGCGGTTTGGCGGCGGCGGTTTCCTTCCTCAACGCCAACCAGCGCCCGCAAAAGCATTGGTTCGAGGCACGCGCCAAAGCGGAAAATCTGCGTTCGCTGTATTTCCTCTTCTTGGCGCGCCAAAGCCCCTTCAACTATCCAGACCCGGGCGACCGCGTGCAGATATTGCGGCAAAAAGTGCTGGACGTGCTGCGCGGACAAGAGCGCCCTCAGACGCAAACACAAGGACGGTGACACGATGGACGAAAATCTCTTGGTTTCCGAACCGGTGCCTTCTCGAATGCTCTTTGGCGACAAGGAAGCCCGTTTGCGCGCGCAGCTTTACATCCAACAACGCCTGGAGAATCAGGATGACTACTACGCGCGGCGCACGGTGGAATACACGCACAACGCGGACTTCATGCTGCGGTCTACGGCGATCATTATGGGCATTTCAGCCATGATCTCGGCGATTTCTGCCGGTACGGATAAGCCCGTCTACGCCTTTTTGACCGCGCTGCTGCCGGCTTTTGCGGGCATGGTCTCGGCGTTTCGCTCGCTTTACCGGTGGCAACGCCAAGCCAAGCTCTACCAGGAAACGCGCTTGGCGTTGCGCCAGGCGGAATTGGTCATGCCGGATGAGAATTTCCCCCGTCCGCAAAGTCCGGCGGAACAGTTCACGCGCTTGGTGCAAGAGGTGGAAACCGTGTTGCGCAACGAGGCGCAACAGTGGGGACAACTGCTCAACGTGCAGACGTCCAGCACCGCAGTGCCAGGGGGAACAAAACTGCCTTCGGGACAAGGCGGCAAACGACGCGCCGGCCACTGAGCACGGCGCGTGGGGAACGTTGTGGGCGCGCCGCCGTGCGCCATTCGGCGCACCACGCGCAGCATTCGCTGCGCGTCGCCGCGCGGAGCGCGGGGCGGGCGGCGCGCCCGTCCGACGGGCGTGCGTTAGGGCGAAACGATGATTTCGCCGCTAAGCCCCCTGCATACGTGTTCCCCTGCGTCGTCCAGCGGCCACACTTCCCAGCCGTACACTCCGGCGACGCTGAAAAGCTCGCCCGCGAAGCTGTAGCTGCCACCTTGCACCACCTCGCGGATTTGGCTATCGCCGCTCGGCGGCCACAGCGACACTTCGTAGTTGGGGTAGTGCTCGACGGGCTGCCAGGCGATGAGCACCGGCTCGCCGATCTTGGCTTGGATTGTGCCTTCGATGAGCACGTCGAATTCGAAGCAGTAATCCGGCAGGCTCGACGTGGGGGCGATACGGGTAGGTGTGGGCATGGCCTGCGCCAACGTCGGGACGGCGGTGGGGCTAGGCGGTACGGGGCTGGGCGTCCACGTGGGCGGGAAAGCGTTGTTGCCGTTGGGTTGGGCCGTTTCCTCACCGGCGGGCACGGGGGTATCTGCCGGCCCGTTTTCTTCGTCTTTGCCGCCGCACGCGCTCAGCAGCAGCACTCCCACGATCAAGAGTGTGAAAAGTCCAATGCGCCGCATGACATCCTCCTACAGAACATAGCCGTAAAGCAGCCCAAAAAGCAGCAGCAGCACGGCGAACAACAACCCAATTCCACCGGCCAAGACATACCACACGCTGCGTGGACGCGCTCGCCAGGGAACGGCGGAATTTTGGTCGAAACCGACCAGCACCCACCAACCATACCCGTAGAACGCGAACCCCGCCACTACCACGATCACCAATGCGAGTGTGGCGTCGGGGTGTTCTTCCAGCGGGCCGATGCCCAGCGCTTTGGCGGTCGCCCACCACACCAGCCCCGCCAAAATCAGCGTGATCGTGAAGCTGAGCACCATGCGTCCCAAACGCGGCCAGCGTTCGAGCCGTGCCATCCACTGCACCATGCGCGTTTCCGACTCTTGCGGCATAAATTCCTCCCCTTGCGCTTTTCGTCGGTATCGTTTCCGATTATAGTCTATTTGCATTATGGGGCTTGCCAAGTGGGAGGAAAATGGCATGAGCGACAGATCGCACGTGATCATCTACACGGACGGCGGAGCGGATCCCAACCCGGGACCTGGGGGGTGGGGCGCGCTGTTGATCGCCGAAGGTGGGGCTATCAAAGAGCTGAGCGGGGCAGAACGCGCCACCACCAACAACCGCATGGAGCTTACGGCGGCGTTGCAGGCTCTGCGTGCGCTCAAACGCTCGTGCCGCGTAGACTTTTACACGGACTCGCAATATCTGCGCCGAGGCATTACCAAGTGGGTGGCCGCTTGGGAGGCGCGCGGTTGGCGACGCAAGGGGGACAAGGCCATCGAAAATTTGGACTTGTGGCAAGCGTTGCAACAACAAGCGCAGCGGCACGAGATCGCGTGGCACTGGGTCAAAGGGCACGCGGGCAACGCCTACAACGAGCGCGTGGATCGACTGGCGACGGCGGCGCGCCGCAAGCTGCTTGGTACGGACACGGCAGAAGCGGACTTTACGCCGCAATATGCGGTTGCGCTGCGCGTTTCTGTGCCGCGTGGAAGCAAAGCGGGGGGCTACGCTTGCCGCGTGCGGGAACTGGAAACGGGCGCCACCGAAACGCTCACCGGCCAGGTGCGTGACGTGACGAGCAATCGGTTAGGGCTGCTGGCGGCGCGTGTGGCGTTGGAACAAACGCCGGAAGGGACAGCGGTGCGCGTGTACTGTCCCGACGACTATTTGCACAAGGGCATGACGCGCTGGCTGGCGGGATGGCAAAAACGCAAATGGCGCACACGCGGCGGCGAGCCGGTCAAGAACCGCGATGCGTGGCAAGCGCTGGCACACTTGGCTCAGGCGCGCCGTGTGCAATGGCTGTTGGAGCGCAACACGGACGCGGTGCCGCTTGCCGACGGGCTGGACGCTTTGGCGAGCGACGCGGCGCATCATCCATAGAACTTGCGTGAGGAAAAATTAAGCGGCGTCCATATTGGCGTGGAAATATACGGAAACGTCAAGGTTTTGGCTACACAAATCCCTTGCGGACGGCAGGGGGGCATGGTATATTATTTACGGCTTTTTAACGAGTTCTTACATTCAGGGTATGTGGGAATTCACGGACGGGAGCGCCAATGATCGAGCGAATCCAGTGGTTGGGGCACGCGAGCTTCCGGGTCGAAGGCCCGCCGCTCATCTACATCAACCCCTGGCGTGTGGCGCGGTCGGCTTTCCATGCAGACGTGATCTTGATTTCCAACGATCAATACGACCATTGTTCCCCTGCCGATGTTGAAAAATTACGCGGCCCGCAAACGGTGATTATCGCCAGTGAGCGGGCGGCGGATGTTTTGGGGGAGGGCGTTTCCATTCTGCGGCCCTGGCAAAGCTTCAACGTAGGCGCAGCGCGCATTACCGCTGTGCCCGCCTATACCTACTCCGACCAGCATCCGATTTCCAAAGGGGAACTCGGATTTGTTATTTCCATCGGCTACGACGACATCTACTATACCGGCTACACCGACCTCGTGCCGGAGCTGGAGCACATCCACGCGGACGTGGTGATTGTGCCGTTGCTCAACGGGCAAGGCGCGCTTTCTGTGGAACACGCCGCCGCGCTCTCGCGCACGGTCGGCGCGCGGTGGGTCGTGCCCAGCCATTGGGGAGAGCAGGGCGGCACCCATTATGACGTACAGGCTCTGGTCCGCTCGTTGGCCGACGAAGCCGAAGTCGTCAGCTTGGCCGGTGTGCGGTAAAATGAGCGTTAGAAAATTGTTTGTCAAGACACTCGGTTTGAGGAAGAAATTTAGCACACTGAAAAAAGACTTTGGACATCAATAAATTTTGGCTACTAGATTTTGGTATTTCGCGTGCATCTTGCCGGCAAGTGCACGCTGCTATCGCAAATGAATGGTTTCTTGCTTACTTAAACTTGACCAACTAGAAGGGACGTTTGACCACCTCGACAACTAAAGCCCATTTGCAAATTAATTTTCTCGAATAGAGTTTTGTTCCACCCAACTACTGCTTATGTCGCAAGCGACCCCTTTACGGGGTCGCTTCGCGTTAGCAGGTGGGCAAACGCGCTTGTTGCGTTATGTGGGGGCGGCCACGCGCTTGACCACCACCAGCGTCATATCGTCGAACTGCGGTGCGCCGGCGGCGAAGTCGTCCATGGCACTCACCACAGCGCTCACCAGCGCCGACGCCGAGCGTTTCCGGTTGGCGAGCAACGCCGCTTGCAACCCTTCCACGCCGAACTGCGTTTCGTCTTCGCGCTGCGCCTCGGTCACCCCGTCCGTGTAGGCGGTCAATAGATCGCCGTGCGCCAACGTGATGCTGCGTTCCTGGAGCGCGATTTCGGGAATGACGCCCAACGCAATGCCGCGCGCCTGCAAGCGTTCTACCTGCCCGTCGGCGCGCACCACCAGCGGCGGATTGTGCCCTGCGCTGCTGTAGCGCACCGTGCCGCTGGGGGGATGCCATAGCCCGTACCAGACCGTGACGAACAAATCCGAGTGGGTGTCACGCAGCAAAAGCTGATTGACCCGCTGCAACGTTTCCGCCGGTGACGGTCGGTTGGAACCCACCGCGCGCAGCAGCGTCCGGCTCAGCGCCATATAGAGCGCGGCGGGCACGCCTTTGTCTGCCACGTCCGCGATCACGATGCCCCAATGCGTTTCGTCCACAGGGAAGAAGTCGTAAAAGTCCCCGCCCACCTGCCGCGCCGCACGGTAAAAGGCGTCCACCTGCCAACCGGCGATTTGCGGCGTGTGGTCGGGCAAGAAGCTCGTTTGGATGTCGCGCGCCACTTCCAACTCGCGCTCGATGCGCTCGGCGGTGGCAGCTTCTTGTTGCAAACGTGCGCTTTCCAGCGCCAAGGCGGTTTGGTGCGCAATGCCGCTCAGGATGCGCGCGCGGCGCTGGTCCAACGGGCGGTTTGGCGTGGGGTGGTCTACCAACATCGCGCCCACCAGTTGCCCCCGCGCCACCAACGGCAATCCCAACAGCGCGGGGCTGGCGAAAAGTTCATACAGCGCGGGCGGCAACGGGCAGTCGGTGGCCTCGCCACACACAATCGCGTCCCCCCCCTGCGCCAGGCGCTGCAAGAACAGTTCTTTGTCCCCGCGCAAGCTCATCGTGCTGAAGCGCTCGGCGTTTTCCGGCGAAAGCCCCCAGCATGGCCCGCCGGTGAAGTGCGCGTGTTCTGGTTGCCATTTGAGGATGCCGCAGCGTTCCACGCCCACCAGCAGCGGCGTCAGGCGCACGATGGTTTCCAAGCTGGCTTCGGTATCCAGTTGGGTATTGACGGCTTCGGCCACTTGCAGCAGCGCGGTTGTGATCCAGGCTTCTTCTTGTTGCGCGGTGACCAGTTGCGCGTTGGTGATGGCGACGGCGGCTTGGTTGGCAAACGTGCTGATGATGGCTTGTTCTTCCGGCGAAAAGTGCCCCGCGCCCAGCCGCGCCAGCAGCAAATAGCCGGTGGTGCGTCCTGCCACTTGCAGCGGCACGGCCAACTGATCCTCGACCGCGTCGTCGGGATGCGGATGGGCGATCAATGCGTGCAGCAGCGTGAAAAGCTGCGTTTCGTCGGTGGCGTCGGTGGGTAGGGTTTGTTGCCACACCTCCGGCGCGCCGCTGACCGCCGCCCCGTGCACCGTCGCCACGCGGAAAACGTCCGCTGCTTCGTCGCGTAACAAAATCGCGCCGCAATCATAGGGCACGACGCGCTCCAAGCCGGTCATGATGCCGCCGAGCGTGCTGCCCAAGTCCAGCGAGGCGGCCAACGCTGTGCTGAGCGCGCGCAACGTTTCGGCCAGCTCACGCCGCCGCGCCTCGTTGGCAAAGAGCGTGGCGTTACGCAGCGCCACCGCCACCGTGTCTGCCAGCGCTTGGATCAAGGCTACGTCGTCCGTGCCGAAGGCGTTCGGCGTGGTGCTGTGGATGTCGAAAACGCCCAGGATATGCGCGCCGATGCGAATGGGCACGGCCATTTCGCTGAGGGTGTCGTCCACGCCGCCCACCGCGCCCCATTCTTCCGGCAATACGTGCGGCAACACCTCCGGTTGCCCTGTGCGCGCCACCCGTGCAATGACGTTGTCGCTTTCCAGCGGAAAGCTCAGCTCTTCCAGCGCCCAGCGCCCGCTGTGCACCCCGCTGCCGCTGCGGAAAATGACGTGCTCGCCCAGCCGCAAGAACAGATGCACGCGGTCATAACCCAGCGTGTCCGCCACCAGGTCGGCCACTTCTTCCAACAGCGCGTCAATGTCCAGGATCGAAACGACCGCGCGCGCCACCTCCACCAGTGCGTTGACACGCTCGCGCTGGCGGCGTTCGGCGTGGTAGGTCTGCGCTTCTTGGATCGCCAGGGCCACCTGTCCGGCCAGCGTTTCCAGCAAAAAAGCGTCGTCGCTGCCGAAGGCTTCCGCGCGGTTGCTTTGCACGTCCAACACGCCTAACACGCGCTCTTGCACCAGCAGCGGCGCGCTGATCTCCGAGCGGGTCGCTTCCAGCGTGGTGAGCGTCAGATAGCGCGCGTCCTCAGCCGTGTTGGGCACGATAGCCGTTTCGCGGTGGCGAATGACCCAGCCGACCAAGCCTTGCTCCGGCGTCAGCGTGAGCGAGTCGCTCTCGAACGCCTCATGGCTGCTGGCTTTGAGCTGGATGGTTTGCGTTTTTTCGTCCAGAATAAAGATGTTGACCGCGTAATAGCCGAAGGCTTCATGGATCAGTGTCACGATTTGATGAAAGAGCGAAGCCAGCGGCTGGGTGGCCGTCACCTGGCGCGTCACGTCGTTGATGAGGCGCAATTGGCGGGCGCGTTCTTGCGCGGCTTCCAGCATTTGCGCGTTGCGGATGGCGGGGCTGGCCTGGTTGGCGAGCAGCGTCAACAGCCGCAAGTCGCGTTCGCTGAAGGTGTTCGGCTCGTCGCTCTGCACGGCGATCACCCCCAGCGTAGCCCCGCCGCTGATCAGTGGTGCGAAGACGGCGGAGCGGGCGGGGTGCTCGTCGCTGGTGGCGCTGGGGCGGGCGGGCAGCGCGTCCCATTCACGTTGGAAATCGTGCACGAGCAAGCCTTTGCCGGTGCGCCGTACCCAGCCGATGATGCCCGCGTTGGCCTGGCCGCTGAAGCGTTGGGGCGGCAGCCGTTCGGCGTTGCGCAGCCACACCTGGATCACGTAGTCGTTGTGGTCAAAAAGCCCCAGTTGGAAATTGTGCGTGTCTACGATGCGCGTGGCTTGCTGATAGATGACCTCACACAGCGCGTCTACTTTCAGTTGCACGCTGAGGATGGCTTTGCCCACGCCGGCCAGCACGTCCAGTTCGGCGCGGCGAGTGGTTTGTCGGGCCAGCGTGTAGCCGCGTGTGCGTCCGCGCCAATAGCCCGCCAGCAGTCCGCCGACGGTCAGCGCGGCGCCCATCAGCATCACCGCGATCAGTGTGCCTGTCATGGGTTACCCACCTTGCCGGAATAATGAGCGCTATGAAGTGGAGGGACGGGCAGCCAGGGCGCTTTCCAAGTCGGGATAGAGCCGGAAAAGCATGTCGAAGCCCACCATTTCCATGATCTCTACGATGCGCGGTTGCAGCCCGCATAGGATCACGTCGCCTTGCTGCTCGCGGGTACGTCGCCATGCTGCCACCAACACCTTCAGCCCGCCGCTGGAAATGTAGTCCACGTCGTGCATGTCCACGATCAACCAGGTACGTCCGGCGCTCAGTTGTGCGTTGAGCGCGTGTTCGAGCAGCGGCGCGCTGCGGGCGTCCAGGCGTCCGCGTGGTGTGATCAGCGCGCTATGGGCGTCCAGCGCGCGCGCCGGAAAGCCGATCTCCGGTGTTCCGGCGCCGGTGGGCATGTGTTTTTTGACCAGAGTCAGCACGTTTTTGTCCCCCTCGCGGCGGTATTCCACCGCGTCCATCAGGCGGCGGATGAAGTAGATGCCCCAGCCCCCCGGTTTGCGGCTGTCCAGCGGTTGGGCCGGGTCTGGGGCGGCGTGTGCCAGCGGGTTGAAAGCGGGGCTATCGTCCGTAATGGTGATGCGGAAGGCGTCCGCTTCCAAGCGGCAGACGATCGCGATCTGGTGCGTGTCTTCTTGGAAGCGGTAGCCGTGCTCGATGATGTTGGTGAGCGCCTCGTCTACTGCCATTTGGCAATGGTAGACGGCGCGCTCATCCAGCCCTGCCCGTTGAGCCGCCTCGGCGACGGCTTCGGCGGCGTGGCGCACGTTCTCCAACCGCGCAGCGATCACCAGGCGGCTTATGTCGGGCATGGGGATTCCTCGCTCAAAGTGTGGTTCGGGCGGGTCGGTGTGTGCTCCATCGAGCTAGAAGCTGCCTACTGCCTCGACCTGGGTCGGATAGATTTCGAAGATCGTATCCAGACCGGCCAGCTCCAACACTTCACGCACACGGTCGGAAAGCGCCGCCAAGCGCACATCGCCCCCGTCGCGGCGTACTTGTTTGAGCACGCGCACCATTTCGCGCAGTCCGGCGCTGCTCATGTATTCCACCCCGCCCAGGTCGAGCACGATGTTGTGCTTGCCGTCCTGGACGGCTTCGTCCAGTGCTGTGCCGAACTCGTTGGCGTTGACGCTGTCCACGCGCCCGCCGATCTCGAAGAGCCGTACCCGCTTCATTTCCGAAACGTTGATTTGCAGAGTCATTTTTTTTGCTCCTTGTGGTGCAGCTTACCGTGCGCGGATTATACCATCAATCGGGATGCGGGACAGGCGCGCAACTTGTGGCGCGTTTTCGCTATGCAAGGCGCATTCCAACCACGCGCAGACCGAACGATTGTGCTATACTAACGCATGATTTGGGGCTTGCGTCAGGGGAAAGGAGTTGTCGGCACACTCGCTCCGTTGGGGAAGGCTGTGCCACTGTTGCTATGACTTC
>CAZZNC010000047.1:0-10443 GCA_964655405.1 uncultured Anaerolineaceae bacterium
GTGGAAGCCCGAAAGGACGTTCGAGGCGTTGGGCTGGCAATGGCCTTCGCAGACCATTTCCATCGTGCCAGTGGCTATTGCGGTGGGACTGGTGCTGCTGGTGATCTTCACATGGTACGAGCGGCGCTTGGAAGGCAAAGGCAGCGAACCACTCTTCGAGTTCGGCTTGTTGCGCTATCGCAGCTTCAAATACGGTATGCTCACCGGCTTGATCGTCAATTTGGGCGAAATCGGCGTGCTTTTCGCCGCGTCGCTCTATTTGCAGGGCACGAAGGGCCTCACGGCTTTCGAGACGGGGCAGCATTTGTTGCCGTTGGCGTTCATGGCTTTTGTGGGCGCACCGTTGGCGGGGGCGTTTTCCTCCAAGATCGGCCCCAAGTGGATCGTCACAACCGGCATGGTGATCGAGATGCTGGCGCTGCTGACACTATCTCGCAAAGTGGACGTGCATACATCCGGCACGACCATTGCATTGATCCTGGGCGTTTACGGGTTGGGGCTGGGGTTGGCAATTGCACAATTGGCGAATTTGGTGCTTTTCGACATACCTGCGCCCAAAGCGGGCATCGCTTCCGGCGCCAATAGCACCATCCGACAAGTGGGGGCGGCGCTGGGGATTGCCATCATCGGGACGGCGCTCAGCACCAGCACCGAGCATTCGCTGCAAAATGCTTTTTCGCAAAACACAGAACTCGCGCCGCCTGTCGTGGCGATGGAAGATATGTTTGTGGAAATGGCGAAGCAACCGGTCAATTTTGATTTCGCTGCCGTCTTGACCGAAGGGCCGCCGTCCGGCCATGCGGGGCCGCCCGCCGAAGCTATGGGGGAAGGCGCGCCTGCTGACATGGGCGCGGCACAGGGAGAACCAAGCACCACATCCCCCGAAGCGATGGGAACACAAGAGGGGGATGCTCATGCTGCCGATTCGAGCGCGGGGGCGCCGATGGGCCTGGATATGCAGGCGCAAGGCGATCTGATCGGCGAGTTGGTGGAAAGTGCACGCACTGATGCTATGAGCTGGGCGGCGTTGATCGCGGCGATCTTTGTGGGCACCGGCGCGCTCAGCTCGTTGATGTTGCCGAACCCAAGGGGCGAGGCCGGCTTGGGAGAACTCGGCGCGGAGGCATAAATCCCGAGCTATGGTGTTCGGGACTAAAGAGCGGGCCTAGGTGGAAGCCCGCTCGCTTTCATATACTTGTGTGAGTTTGCGCAAGGGGACACAGCGCCGAAGAGTGCCGTGTCCTCGTGCGCTACGTCACCAGGGGATGATTGTTCTAAGTGCCGTGCAACGCAGACTCAATGGCTTGGAGCAACTCTGCGGACGTGACAGGTTTGACCAAAAATTGGTCAACGTGCAGACGCTCGGTCTCTTCTCGGAAGCGCGGATAGCCTGTGACGACCACGATGCGTACATCTTGCAACGCGGGCATCTGTTGAATACGTTCGAGAACAGCTCCCCCCCCCAACATGGGCATGAGAATATCCAGCACAATCACGTCTGGTGTATAGCTCATCAGGTATTGCAGTGCTTCTGCGCCGTTGACGGCCTCGGCCACCGTGTAACCTGCGCGTTCTAATGCCAAATGTAGCAGCTCCCGTTGCTGCTGATCGTCCTCAACGATCAGTACCGTATACCCCATTTTCTAAATCCTTTCCCCCGGGTCCCTGGTAGGACGCTTATCCTATATTATAAGGCTTCCTATTAGATTTCTTGAGAAAAAATAGTTAGAGGGCGGTGGTAAATGGGTTAGAAAACGCAAACGGCCCGCATAGGAGCAGGCCGCTTGTGTCCGAAAGCGTCAAAGCGTGATTAAGCGAGTTCGCCGACGGCGTTTTCGGTTGCTTCCATTGCGGTAAGGGTCAGCTCGTCCTTTTCTTCGTCATAGTCCACCAGCACGGTGTGGCCGACTTTGACTTGTCCGGAAAGGATCACGTCCGAGAGTTTGTCCTCGACCAAATTGGTGACCACGCGGCGCAGCGGGCGCGCCCCGAACTCTGGATCGTAGCCCTGTTCGGCGATGTAAAGCTGTGCGGCCTCGGTCACTTTGAGCGAAAGGGCGCGTTCGGCCAAGCGCGTGTTGACCTTGCCCAGCTCCAAGTTGACGATTTGCTTGATCTCGTCGCGGGTCAGCGCACGGAAGACGATGGTGGCGTCTACGCGGTTCAAAAACTCCGGACGGAAGACGCGGCGCAGATTTTCCATGACGTTCTGGCGCATCTCTTCGTAATCTTGCTCGGCGGCTTGTGCTTCGTCGCTCACCGGCAAGTCGAAACCCAGCGACGCGCTTTTCCCGATCACGTCCGCCCCGACGTTGCTGGTCATGATGATCATGGCGTTGCGGAAGTCCACCCGCCGCCCACGTGCGTCGGAAAGATGCCCCTCTTCCATGATTTGCAGCAGCATGTTGAACGTTTCAGGGTGCGCCTTTTCGATCTCGTCAAAGACGACGATGCTGTAAGGGCGGCGCCGCAGCGCCTCGGTGAGCTGTCCGGCGTCTTCATAGCCCACATACCCGGGGGGCGCGCCGGTCAGGCGGGCGACGGTGTGCCGTTCCATGAACTCGCTCATGTCCAATTGGATGAGGGCGTCTTCGCTGCCGAAAAGGAACTCGGCCAGCGCTTTGGTCAGCTCGGTTTTGCCCACGCCGGTCGGCCCCAAAAAGATGAACGAGCCGATGGGCCGACGCGGGTCTTTGAGTCCTGCGCGGGCGCGCCGAACCGCTTTGCTGATGGCGGCGATGGCTTCGTTTTGGCCGACCACGCGCTTGTGTAGCTCTTCTTCCATGTGCAGCAGGCGGTCGCTTTCTTCTTGTTGCAGCGTGGTGACGGGGATGCCCGTCCACATGCCGACCACTTCGGCCACGTCTTCAGCGGTCAGCCGCGCATGGCCGGTTTCGGGGTCCCAGTGCTGAGCGTACTCTTGGTATTCGGCTTCTATCTCTGCGATCCGAGCTTCCAGGTCTTGCTGTTCTTCTTTGCTGGCCTTCTCGCGTAGCAGTTCCAGGTCGGCGCGGGCGTCGTCCAATCGCGTTTTGATGCGCTTGACGCGCGAGGCTTCCGGTGATTTGTACATGCGCACGCGGCTGGAGCCTTCGTCAATGAGATCGATGGCTTTGTCCGGCAGGAAACGATCCGGCACATAGCGCGCCGAAAGGTTTGCGGCGGCCTCGATGGCCTCGTCGGTGATGGTGACGTTGTGGTGTTTCTCGTAAGGCTCACGAATGCCGTGCAGGATGACGATGGTTTCTTCGATGGTGGGTTCTTCCACCATCACCTTTTGGAAGCGGCGTTCGAGGGCCGCGTCGTTTTCGATATGGCGGCGGTATTCGTCCAACGTGGTGGCACCGATGCATTGCAACTCGCCGCGTGCCAGGGCCGGCTTGAGGATGTTGGCCGCGTCTACACTGCTGCCCGCCGAACCTGCGCCGACGAGCATGTGTACTTCGTCAATGAAGAGGATGCTGTCGCTTTGTTTCAGTTCCTCGATCACGCGCTTGAGCCGTTCTTCGAACTGCCCACGATACATCGTGCCCGCCACCAGCGAGCCGACGTCCAGTTGCAACACCCGCTTGCCCAGCAATGGGGCGGGGGCGTCGCGGTCGATGATGCGTTGGGCCAGCCCTTCTACGATGGCCGTTTTGCCGACGCCCGGCTCACCGATCAAGGCGGGGTTGTTTTTCTGGCGGCGGCTGAGGATTTGGATCACGCGCTCGATCTCCATCTCGCGCCCGATGACGGGATCCAGCTTGCCTTGTTCGGCCAGCGCCGTGAGGTCGGTTGCCAGTTGGTCGATCATGGGCGTTTTGGCGGAAGAACGGCTTGGGCGTTCTGGGCGGCTTTCCGATGTGCGCCGCGTGCGGAAGGGATTGTCTTGCAACACACGTCGCGTTTGAGAGCGAATTTCTTCCGGACTGATCTTTAGCTCGCGGAAGACATCGTTGGCAACGCCTTCCGGATAGCGTACCAGCCCCAGCAGCAAATGCTCTGTGCCGATGTAGTGATGCCCCATGCGGCGCGCTTCTTCGACGGCCAGTTCCAAAACGCGCTTGGTTGCGGGAGAAAGGTCCATACGTGTCACGCCGGGGCGTTTATTGGCACTCGTCAGCTGTTCTACGATTCGTTCCACCTCGTCCAGGTGCATACCGAGGTCACGCAAAACGCGGCTGGCGACACCCCCTTCTTCACGCATCAGACCCAAGAGCAGATGCTCGGTGCCGATGTGTGCGTGCTGCATCCGTTCGGCTTCGTCCTGGGCCAAGCTCAGGACTTTGCGGGCACGCTGGGTGAAGCGTTCCATTTTGTTCGACATCGTGCGATTTCTCCTCGCTCTGTTGCCGGTGGCGCCAGGCGTGACCCTCAAGAGCGGGTGGTAAAACGTCACGCCTACGTTTCTGAACTTGCCGACCGGCACGTGCTCTCTTCTTTGTATTTTAGATGAGCCGCGACAGATTAACCACCCCTTTTCGTCTAATTCACATAAATTTTGAGAGCGACGGGGAACCGTTGCTTGCACGCCGAGTTGACGTTGACCGCCCCCATACTATAATAGCGCCCCGATGCCGATTTTTATCGAAGGAGTTTTTGAGATGCACAAACGAACGAAACGACACCTTGTGCGTGCCGGTGTCGTGTTGCTGGTTACCGTCTTGCTGGCTGTTTTGGGTACGCCGGCGTTGCCGCACAGTGCAGCAGCAGGCAACTTGACCGACGTAACGTTGTTTATGAGCTATATCCCCAGTGTGCAGTTCTCCATGCTCTACGTGGCGGCAGAAAAAGGTTATTTTGCTGAAGAAGGTATCGATATTCACTTTGAAAACAGCTTCAACGAGGCCGATGGCGTCGAACGGATCGCCAACAACGATCTGCAATTCGGCCTCATCAGCGGCGAACAGGTGATCTTGGCGCGCGCCCAAGAACGTCCGGTCGTCTATGTCTTCGAGTGGTTCCACAGCTTCCCTGTGGGCATCGTTTCCCCTGCTGACGCGAACATCACCGAACCGGCAGACTTGGCGGGCAAGGTGGTGGGTGTGCCCATCCTGGCGGGCGCGAGCTATATGGGGCTGCGGGCGTTGCTGGCCGCCGGTGACTTGACCGAGGACGATTTGGCCGAGCTGCGCACCATCGGCTTTACCGCGCCGGAAAACGTTTGCGAACGCATGGTTGACGCTGCTGTCGTCTATATTGCTAACGAGCCGTTGACTATCGAAACGGATTGCTTCCCTGTGGATGTGATCCAGGTTTCGGACTACGCGACGTTAGTCTCCAACGGGCTGATGACCAACGAGCAAACCCTCCGCGACAATCCGGACTTGGTGCGCGGCATGGTGCGGGCCATTCAGCATGGATTGGCGGACGTGATCGCCGATCCTGACGAGGCTTTCGAGATCAGCGTGCCCAAGTACGTGCCGGACTTGCCAGAAGATCAGTACGACACGCAGCGCCAAGTGCTGTACAACTCGGTGGAGCTGTGGCGTTCCGATGACCTGGGGCGCACCAATCCGGAAGCCTGGGAAGCTACGCAAGAGATTTTGCTGGACGCCGGGCTTTTGGCCGAGCCGCTGGACGATTTGACGGCATGTTACGATATGAGCTTTCTTCCCGAAGAGCGGGTAGACACTACCGCCGACGCAGAGAGCGAGTCAATGGGGCATTAGCCCTCAAGCGCTATGTCTGATGATGCCATCCTCACCGCCGAGCGTATTTCCCATGCCTACGCAGTGGACGGGGGAATGTTGCCGGCGGTGGAGGATGTCTCGCTGGAGCTGACGCGCGAATCTTTTGTGTGTTTGATTGGGCCGAGCGGGTGCGGCAAAAGTACCTTCCTGCGCATCCTTTCCGGCTTGTTGCGTCCGCGTTTTGGCTGGGCGCGTTTGGAAGGGCAACCGATCACGCGCCCACAACGACGCATCGGCCTCGTTTTCCAACAAGCCAACTTGATGCCCTGGCGCACGGTGCGCGGTAACTTGGCGCTGCCACTGCAATTGGCGGGGCTGCCTGCGCACCGTGTACATGAACGCACCGACGCCATGTTGGAAATGCTCGGCTTGCAGGACTTCGGTGGCACGTATCCGGCGGCGCTTTCCGGCGGCATGGCACAGCGTGTGGCAATTGGCCGCGCTTTGATCCACGAGCCGGAAGTGTTGCTGTTGGACGAGCCTTTCGGTTCGTTGGACGCGCTCACCCGCGAGCATATGAGCGAGGAATTGCTGCGGTTATGGGCCAAGCAGCGCAAAACCGTGCTCATGGTCACTCACAGCATTCCGGAAGCGGTGCTGCTGGCTGACCGTGTGGTGGTGTTCAGCCCGCGCCCCGGACGCATCGTATGTGATATGCCTATTCCCTTGCCGCGCCCGCGCAGCTTACATTTGCTCCGCCATCCGGACTTCATTGCGCTGAGCGAAGAACTGCGCGCGGCAATTCGCGTTGGTTGAACGCGGCGGCGCGATTCGGCGGAGTTTGTTACACTCTGCGCACAATTGGCATACAAGAAACGAGGTCGCCCAATGGCTAAACAGTATACCGCTCCACCATCCATGCAGATTGACCCCGACAAACACTACACGGCCACCTTCAAGACCGAACGCGGGGATATTGTGGTCGAACTTTTCGCCAAAGAAGCGCCGGTGACGGTCAATAATTTCGTCTTTTTGGCGCGCGACGGCTTTTACGACGACACGACCTTTCACCGTGTGATCAAGGGCTTCATGGTCCAAGGCGGCGATCCAACTGGCACGGGACGCGGCGGCCCGGGGTACAGCTTTGACGACGAGGCCAGCGCATTGGCGTTGAAACATGACGGCCCGGGCGTGTTGAGCATGGCAAACGCCGGCCCGAACACCAACGGTAGCCAATTTTTCATCACGCATGTTGCCACGCCGCACTTGAACGGCAAACACGCCGTCTTTGGCAAAGTCAAAGACCAAGCCGGTTTGGACGTGCTGATGCAAATCCGTGAGCGCGATCCGATGCGCGACCCTAACCCCGGCGACAAGCTGCTGACCGTTGAGATCGCGGAGGCGTAGCACCGAACGCGAGTCGCTGCGAAAAAAAGCGCGCCGCACACCCGACGGTTTAATCAACGGGTGTGCGGCGCGCTTCTGGTGGCGGGCAATCGTTGCGGGCTACAGCAGCCCTTCCAGCAAATGCACGGTGACTTTGCCCCCCTGGATGTCTAGCTCCAAAATGCACTCGTCAATAGCCGGCAACAACACTTCTCCGTGCGCGCCATGCACGACATAAACGTCGTTGGCGCCCGTTTCGATCACGTCGGTGATGCGTCCCAAGTGTTCGCCCTCATCCGTGTAAACGGCCAGGCCGATCAGTTGGAAAAGGTAGAGTTCGCCTTCTGCCAGCGGCACGGCGTTTTCCAACGTCACCATCACGAACTGTCCCCGCAGCGCGTCGGCAGCTTCTCGATCCTCAATGCCCTCGAATTGCAAGATGAGCAAATTTTTGTGTTTGTGCGAGCGGGTCACTGTGTGTTGCGTGGCCGAGCGGCGGTCCTGCGGGTTGGGGCCGACGAACACCTGCCGTCCTGCGACAATGCGCTCGGGGTAGGCGGTCAGTACCTCGATTCGCACTTCGCCGCGCACGCCGTGCGGACGCAGCACGCGACCGAGTAGCAAAAAAGGCGGTTGCTGCTCGGCGGATGATTTCGGTGACATAGGTGGCATGGCGCCTTTAGACGATCTCTAGCGTGACGCGCTTGCCCTCTTTGGCGGCCAACACGCGCACCAAAATGCGCATGGCATTGGCAACGCGCCCGTTACGCCCGATGACACGGCCCATGTCTTCCGGCGCCACTTCCAATTCCAGCAGCGTCGAAGCGCCGTGTTGCACCTCGGTGACGTGCACTTGCGAGGGATCGTCCACTAGCGATTTGGCGATATATTCGACCAATTCTTTCATGGTGCTCTCTCCACGCGATATGAAAGAGCCTCACCGGCCAGCGCACAGACGTCCGGCGGGGTGCGGCTCTTGGAATGACGAAAGGAACGTGCGCGCGCCCGCTTAAGCTTCTTCGGAAGTCTCGGCCTCTTCGGCCACGTCTTCGGTGGCGGCTGGCGCTTCTTCTTCTGCAGGTACTTCGGCGGGTGCTTCCGCTTGGGCATCTGCTGCCACTTCGGCCTCGGCGGCTTCTGCCGCTTCGGCAGCTTCTGCGCGTGCAGCTTTCGCAGCGGCCTTCTCGGCTTTGCTCTTCGCGGGGTAGCGCGTTTTCGGGCTAACCGGCTCACGGGCGGCGGCTTCTGCTTCGGCTTCTGCCAACAGCTTTTCCAGTTCCTCGCCTTGGCGCAGCCGCTCGAAGCGTCCCCATGTGCCCATCTTCTTCAGCAGGCGCGTGACCGGATCGCTGGGTTGGGCGCCTACGCTGAGCCAATGCAAAGCGCGCGCCTCGTCCAATACGATGGTGTCCGGCTGAGTGCGCGGGTTGTAAAAGCCGATCTTCTCGATATAGCGACCGTCGCGCGGGCTGCGCGAATCGGCAACGATAATGCGATAACTGGGTTGTCCCTTACGTCCTACACGACGCAAACGAATCCGAACCATTTGATAACCTATCCCTTGTGCTCGTTGATCTTCTCACGAGTTATACCGGTTGTCGCGCAAGGAGGGGGGTGGCAGGGAAGGATCACTGCCCACGACAACCACGTCAGGGGCATAAGCCCCTGTACGTTCACCGAAACAAACCGGGCAGGCGCGGAAATTGCCCCCGCCCAAGCATCTTCATCATGCGTTGCATTTCACGAAACTGCCGCAGCAGTGCGTTGACTTCTTGCACGCTTGTCCCACTTCCGGCTGCAATACGGCGCTTGCGGCTGGCGTTCAAGAGCTTGGGATGTCGCCGTTCGGCGGGCGTCATCGAGTTGATGATCGCTTCCACCTGTTTGATCTGCTGCTGGGCCTGCTCGTCGCTCAGGTCGATCTGTTGCCGCAACCGCCCCATGCCCGGGATCATATCCAGCACTTGCCCGATAGACCCCATCCGCTTGATCTGGCGCAATTGTTTCTGGAAGTCTTCCAGCGTGAACTGGTTCTTGAGCATCTTACGCTGGAGCCGCTCGGCTTCTTGCGCGTCGAAAACTTCTTCGGCACGTTCGATCAGCGTCAGTACGTCGCCCATGCCCAAGATGCGCGACGCCAGCCGATCCGGATGGAACAGCTCCAGGCCGTCGAGTTTTTCGCTCGTGCCCAGATACTTGATCGGGACGCCGGTCACTTCGCGCATCGAGATCGCTGCGCCGCCGCGTGCGTCGCCGTCCACTTTGGTCAGGATCAACCCTGTGAGGCCAACGCGCTCGTTGAAGCCTTCGGCGATGCGCACGGCTTCTTGGCCGGTCATGGCGTCTGCCACCAACAGCACCTCGGCGGGCTTGGTGTCCTGCCGAATCGCTTCCAGCTCGGCCATCATGCTATCGTCAATTTGCAAACGGCCTGCCGTATCCAAAATGACGACGGTCGCGCCGGCGTCTTTGGCTGCCTGCAAACCGCGCTTGGCGATCTCCGGAGGCGGAGGGGTTGTGCCTTCCTCGTAGACGGGCACGTCAATTTGTTTACCCAGCGTCACGAGCTGATCCACAGCCGCCGGTCGGTAGGTGTCGCACGCTACCAAGAAGGGGCGTTGCCCTTCGCGGCGCAGCAGGATCGCCAGTTTAGCGGCGGTTGTTGTCTTGCCCGACCCTTGCAGCCCGACCAACATAATCACGTGTGGAGGGGGGCCGCTCAAGTCCAAGCGCCCGGGTTTTCCCAGCGTGTGGACCAATTCCTCGTTGACGATCTTGATCACTTGTTGGGAAGGCTTGAGGCTCTTTTGGACTTCTGCGCCTATGGCTCGTTCTTTGATGCGCGCAATGAGGCTTTTGGTGACTTTGAGATTGACGTCTGCCTCCAAAAGCGCCATGCGCACCTCGCGCATTGCCTTGTTGACATCGTCCTCGCTGAGCCGCCCTTTGCGCCCCAGTTGTTCGAAGACATTTTGCAGACGATCACTCAAACTTTCGAACATTCACGCTGCCTCAATTTGACTTGCATACTGGCCTCGAAATTGTAAAGGATCGCTCAGCCGCCGTCAAGCCGCATATAAAGAGGTGGGGACGGCGCGACGGCGCATAGATCGAGCATCCGACACGCTGACCGACTGACCAATGCTGTGCGGCTAAACGTTTGCGTGTGAATGTCTTTGGCACAGCCTGGCACAAATTTGGCACATGGGCGCTTGATTTACACCGTGCGATCTGTTTAGCTGATAGTAGTATCACCCTATACGGCGTGGGCTTAGGCGCTGCTGGTGCATGTCTGGCCCGCGTAACCGGATCGGAGCGGAAGCTGTGCGCGTTTTCCGCGATTTTTCACGCACGCTCTTACACGCAAGCGTATTTTTAGCAGTTCAATTTAGGAGGCCATAATGTCCAAGCGTTTACTTAGTTTGATGCTCGCGGTGGTTCT
>CAZZNC010000048.1:0-10385 GCA_964655405.1 uncultured Anaerolineaceae bacterium
CAACATGCGTTCGCTTGCCGCGTTGGCCCAAGCACAAGGGGCCGCGATTATGTTCTCGACTTTCGCCCATGATGAGCATATAAGCGGCTACTGGGGCGCCGAATGGATGTTGCAAGCGATGGACGAACATAACGCCATCGTCCGCCAAGTTGCACTAGACACCGATGCGCTTTTTTACGATCTGGCTGCTCAGGAGCCACTGACAGACGATCAACGCTATTGGGGGAGTGACGGGATACACCCCAGTCCAGAAGGCTACCGGCTGATTGCCGAGCAGTATGCGGCATACTTGGTGGCAGAAGGTGCGCTTTTGTCCGACGATGTGGCATGGGAGAAAGCACCATGACTTCACCGGTTCCAAATCCGCTTTTGTTGGATATTCCCGACACCTTCGAAAGCGCGCGTCTGGTTATCCGCGCGCCTCGCCCGGGGGATGGCGCCGTAGCCAACGAGGCCATCCGCGAGTCACTGAACGAGCTGCGCCCCTGGATGCCCTGGGCAACCCCCGCGCCCACACCGCAAGATACCGAGGGCGTCTATCGGCGCGGGGCGGCGCGCTGGCTCACCCGTGAGGATTTTCCGATGGTGATCTTCCGCAAGGAAAACGGTCTTTTCGTCGGGGGGAGTGGCCTCCATCGCGTGGATTGGAGCGTGCCGCGTATGGAGATCGGCTATTGGTTGCGCACCAGCCTGACCGGTCAGGGCTACATGACCGAAGCGGTGCACGCCATCACCGCGTTTGCCTTTGAGCAGCTCCACGCCCAGCGGCTGGAAATTCGCTGCGAAGCGCGCAACCAACCCAGCGCCGCCGTTGCCGAGCACGCCGGTTACACGCTGGAAGCGCGGCTGCGTCGTCAGATGCGCGCGGTAGACGGCTCGCTGCAAGATGTGCTGCTCTACGTCAAGTTGGCGGACTAGCGCACCCCGCGTCCAAACACCTCCGGCCATCGCACGGCGCGCGCTGACCTCTCGCGCGCCGTGCCCGTAGATCATGGATGGCCTGCTTCCGACGTGATGCTCGTCATTCCGTGTCCCTAATGGCCTACCGACGGCGACGTTTTTTCGTCTTGCGCCGTGTTTGGCCGCCGCGCCCGGGGTCCATCTTCACCAGCTTGGGGTGGAACTCTGCCACGGCCACTACTAAATCGGACTGCGCGGCCATGACGCGATGGATATCCTTATAAGCGTCCGGCGCTTCGTCCAACCCCGCCGAAAGCAGCTCGATCCCTTGCTGTTTCAACTTCCGTTGCACACGCTCCCAGTCCAATGTGCGGAAGGCTTGTTTACGGCTCATGCGCCGTCCGGCACCGTGCGCAGCGCTGTTCAGTGATTCGGCGTTGCCCAGCCCGCGCACCACGAACCCGGGTGTTCCCATGCTGCCAGGAATGACCCCGAGCACATCTTTGGCCGCTGGCGTAGCGCCCTTGCGGTGTACAATTACCTCACGTCCTTCCAACGTTTCTTTCCAAGCGTAATTATGATGGTTTTCCACGCCGCCCAAAACCGGCACGCGCACCGCGTCTACAATCTGCCGGTGGATCACGGCGTGGTTTGCACTGGCGTATTTGCCCGCCAACGTCATGGCAACCCAATATGCTTGTCCCGCTTCCTCGTCCAACCGCAACCATGCCAGGTGCTGAAAGTCTTTGGGCAGCCCCACGCGCAAGCTGCGCGCTACTTTCGTATAGTGGTTGGCGATCTCCAGCCCAAAGCGTCGGCTGCCGCTGTGGCTGAGCACGGCCAGATACGTGCCGGGGGGCACGCGCCCTTGCGATGTTTCTAGCGTGCTGTGCACATGCAATGCGCCAAATTCCACAAAATGGTTGCCGGAGCCGCTTGTGCCCAGTTGCCGCCAAGCAACGTCCTTGAGCTGCCGCGCGACCGGATGCTCGTCCCATAGTGGGTTGTCCATCACCTCATGTTCACGCGGTGTCTCCCATTCCACACCGGCGCCAAAGCGCGTTTGCTCTTGCAAAATGGCGCGGAAGCGCTTGCGGTGCTGTTCGAGCACATGCGGCGCCGCGTCGAAGATCGTCAAGCGCATTCGGCAAGCGATGTCTACTCCCACCGCGTAGGGAATCACGCTGTTGTCCGTAGCCAGTACGCCTCCAATCGGTAGTCCGTACCCTTGATGAGCATCCGGCATCAGCGCACCACGCACCGCCACCGGCAACCGCACCGCGCGATCCATTTGTTCCAACGCGCCCTGTTCTATCGCGTCTGCGCCCCAAACGTGATATTGCGCGGCATGTGTCAAATCGTGGTTGCGTGTGCGTTCGCGGCGACGTTGCAAGTGGCCCAGCAAGGCCCGTGCCACTTCTCCGTAGAGCGGGTCTTCCGAAAAGTCCTGTGGTGCGCTGAGTACGTCGGACAGCTCGCCGAGGATGTCTTCCTCATCCACGCCTTCGTCTGATGCACATTGGGCGGCTTGCAACGCCAACCCAATGAGCCTTCCTTGTGGATAGCCCAAGTTCAAAATAGTGTTTCCGTTAATCATGGGTGTTGTCCTGCTATGCTCAAGCTCCATCTCAAAAGTTGTTCTGTTATCCTGTTTTGCATACAATGGTGGAGGTCTCAGGTGGGGGATGAACGCTTTTTGTACGTCAAGCAGAGGTGTCACTTGCCTCTGTAAACGCCGTTCAGTTTTGGGGGACGATTCCCATGCGCATTATCTACGTTGAGGACAATGATAGCAACATTGCGTTATTGGAACGTGTCGTGCGTCAGACCGGCGACACGTTGACGACTTTTACCACCGTGGAAGAAGCAGCCCACGACATCCATCCTCACGACGCTGATTTGATCTTCACCGATCTCGATTTCGGTACAGGCATGAACGGATTGGATCTGATCGAAATTTTGCGTGGGCGCGGCATCACCATTCCCATTGTAGCCGTTTCAGCTTACGATCTGCCGGACTATAAGCATCGGGCCGAAAGCGTTGGCAACGACGCTTTTGTCGTGAAACCCGTCAGCGTGCCGCTGCTCATTGATCTCATCAATACTTACCGTCCAGCCTAAAGCGCAACGGTATTTCTCGCCACGCATCTCACCACAAACGCATCGGGCCAAACCAATTGGCCCACTTAACCGCAAGCAGTGCCCTGAACATTCCCCCCGTGTGCCCATTGTGGCGCGGGGGTGTGCGTTTTTCCGGTTGTTGATCTGCCCAATGCACGATAAACAGGGGCAAAAAGCCCAGCATAACCACCAGGAAAAAGCCGATCAGGTCTGTACCGTAAGTTAGCAACAACTCCCCACGGTCATTCTCCTTTCCCACATCATACATCAAACGCAGCGTGCTCAGTGTACCACGTGTGAATGCTTTGTGGGGAAAATAGATTCGTCGTCTGTTGATTTTACAAATTTCACAGATTCGTGTAGAACAAGCGTGGGAAGAGATTTTCTCGCCAGGGCATAGGGGGAACATGTGCAGTTGGAGACATCATCCTCGGATGTTCCTGCAAATCTGCGCATCCTTGTCGCCAACAGCGATTCGGAGGAAATGCGCTACATTGCCGGAATTCTCGGGCGCGCCGGCTATTTCGTGGAATTGGCCGACAGCACCAGCGCCGTAGCTTTTGCCCTTGAACATAACGCTTTCGCGCTGGCCGTGATAGACGCGCGAATGCGGGCTTATATGCGCCATTCGCTGACCGAATATTTGGTTCAGTTTCGCAACCTGCACTGGATCGAAGTGACGGACGCCGCGGCTTTTGCTCCGTCTGCCACCAGCGCGGAAGCTGTGTTGACACGCCCTGTCACGCCGGAAACGTTGCTGCGCACGGTCAAGAAAGCGTTGGCAAAAACACCGCCTGCGGGTCGGGCCGCTCCAGAGCCGGAGAAACGCTCGGCGGTAGACACGGTCAGCCGCTTGTTGCGGCAGCGTTTGCTGGAACAACAAGCGCTTTCGACACTGGCCCGCTCGCTGAGCGCCGTGCTCGACCTGGACACTTTGCTAACGCAAGTGGTGGACGCTGCCGTGCAGCTTTGCAACGCAGAAGAAGGGCTGTTGCTGCTGCCCGACGAGGCCGAACAGGAACTTTATGTGCGCGCCGCAAAGGGCATGGATAGCGAAACCGCACGCAATTTCCGCTTGAAAACGCAAGACTCGTTGGCCGGTCAAGTTTTCCGCACCGGACAACCGGTGTTGCTCGGGGATAGAGGGCCGCAGCAGATCACTTCTACTTACTTGGTACGTTCGTTGCTTTACGTACCGCTTTCGCTCAAAGGGCAGGTGATCGGTGTGTTGGGCGTCAACAACCGCCTGGCTCAACGCACCTTCAGCCAACATGACCGCGAGCTTTTGCAAGACCTGGCCGCTCATGCAGCCATTGCCATCGAAAACGCACGGCTGTACGAAGAAAGCGTGCTGCGCGCCCGCGAGTTGAGCACGTTGGTTCAAGCTGCCGAAGCTACCAACTCCACGCTTGCCATTGACCGCGTGCTTTCGATCATTGCCTCGCAGTTGGTCGGGGCGCTGGACATGGGGCAATGCTATATCACCGAATGGCATGATGGCGACTGCCCGCTTTCCCCGTTGGCTATCCGCTATCGTGCTGTGTGGCCGTCTGCGGCGTGCCCGACCCTTTCTGTGCAGAGCCAACCTGCGTTACGGCAAATTTTGCACAAGCAACAGCCGCTCGTTGTCACACCGGCCACGCCGGAAATGGCGCCTGTAGCGGTATGGTCGCCCCATGTGGCGCACCCGCGCAGTGTGCTATACGTTCCGCTTTACGCGCACGGCAAGTTGTTGGGCGTAGCCATCTTCTACCGTTTTCAAACGCCCTATCCTGCGCCTGTCGTGCCGCAAGCCGCCACAACCACATTGCACCAACGCGCTTTGCAGATTGTGGTGACATTGGTGGGACACAATGCCGAAGATTACCGCGAAAGCCTGTTTCGGGATGTGCAGGCCATGCTCACCGTCGCAGAAGCGGACTGGTGCGACGTGGCGCTGTGGGACGCTAACCAACGCCACTTTGAGGTGATGCTTTCGCTGGGAGAGATCATTTGGGCGGACGAGGATCGCCCCTGTCTCACATTGTCTCGCCACGAAGGGCTGAACAACGCACTTTCGCTCACCCAAACACACACGGACGCCGACCATGACGCGCTGGCGCAACTGTGCAGGGAAGGCTATGGGCAAGGTTTGCTCACGATCCCGCTGGTGATCAAAGATGTGCTTGCCGGAGTGGTCTTTTTGGTGGATACGCTGCATCAGCGGCATTTTTCGCAGCGCGAAGTCCGTTTGGCGCAGGCGCTGGTTTCTCAGGCCGCCAACGCGATGGACAACGCACGCTTGTACCGCGACTTGGCGCGCAGCTTGGAAGAGTTGCACCGCACCCAAAGCAAGCTCGTTCAGACCGCGCGTCTTTCCGCGATGGGAGAGTTGGCCGCTGCTGTGGCGCACCAGATCAACAATCCCCTGACGACGATCCTGGGCGACGCGGAAATGTTGCTGAGCGACACCGACGACGACGATCCCGATTTTGAGGCGCTGGAAGCGATATTCCGTGCAGGCCAGCGTGCCCATGAAGTGGTGCGGCGGCTGTTGGCGATGGCGCGTCAGCACCCTGTGCAAGACGTGCGCGCGGCCATTGATGTCAACGAGACAATCCAAAACACATTGGCGTTGGTCAAGAGCCATGTGCAACAAGGCAATATCCAACTGACGGTTCAGTTAGCAGAAAATTTGCCGCTGGTGATAGGTGCTCCGGGGCAACTGGAAGACGTGTGGCTCAATCTGTTGCTCAACGCGCGGGACGCTGTGGCCGAATGTGTTGCGCCCCAAGTGGGCATAGCCACCCGTTGCGCAGAAGACGCCCACTATCTCCAAATTGAGGTGTGGGACAACGGCGTCGGCATCCCCGCAGAACAACAAGAGCGCGTTTTCGAGCCATTTTACACGACCAAACCGTCGGGGGCAGGCACGGGGTTGGGGCTGCACATTTGCAAACAGATCGTAGAAAAATTCGGCGGCAGCATTACTTTACAGAGCACTTATAATAAGGGTACACGCTTTATCGTGCATCTGCCTGCATCCGGGGGGATGGGAGAACCATGAGCAAACCCTACGTTCTGACGGTTGACGACGAGCCAGAGGTCTTGGGCACACTGGGCCGCGCATTGCGCCGTGAAGGGTACGACGTGGAACGTGCCACCTCTGGCGCTGAAGCGTTGCGTTTGTTGACCGAACGTCCGCCGGATTTGATCATCCTGGATATTATGATGCCCGGCCTGAGTGGGCTAGAAGTGTGCCGACGCATCCGTGCGCACGAGCAATACAACGCTTTGCCCATTCTTTTTTTGACAGCCAAAGACGAAACCGAAGACATCGTGGCGGGTCTAGACGCGGGCGGTGACGATTACATCACCAAACCTTTCGAACTGGCCGAACTCACCGCGCGGGTGCGTGCGCTCATCCGCCGTAACCAGCGCCACGCTGTATCAGAAAGTCCGGTGTTGGTCGTGGGGGCGCTCTATCTGGACTCCAACACGCATCAGGTCACGGTGGGCGATCTTCCTCCTATCCAGCTCACCGCCACCGAGCACCGGTTGCTGCGTTACTTGATGGAGCACGCCAACCAAGCACTTTCCCCGTACCATCTCTTGGAAGCTGTTTGGGACTATCCACCCGACACGGGCGATCCTGATTTGGTGCGTGCCCATGTGCGCAATTTGCGCGCCAAGCTCAAGATGCTGGATGCTTCCACCACCTTCATCCGCACCATTCACGGAGTGGGATATATGATCAGCGAGTAAGCATCACGCCATTTTTCATATATCTTTCACGGTATCCTTCGCACAAATGCTCTGTGGCCCTTTATACTACAAGCATAAACCCGCAGCCATATCGTACAGATGCAACTATGCTAACCGAGGCAGTTTTGTCTCCTATCGTGTTGGTGGTCGAAAACGACGCGCAGCAACGCCAGGAAATCGTGCAAGCGCTCCTGCCCGTCCATTATGTGTTGTTGGAAGCCGGCAACGCACGTGAAACGCTGCATTTGGCTCGTCAACAGCGCCCCCACCTGATTATATTGCCCGACCACGCCCTGCCGGATATGCACGGGCACGTGCTCTGTGCACAATTGCGCAAATTGCCTTTTGTCGAGCGCGCCGCCATGCTGTTTTTGGGGCGGCGCCGCAGCGCCGAAGCCGTCGCGCAAGCGCTGGATTGTGGCGGCGACGACTATTTGCGGCAACCCTTCGAGCCACGCGAGTTGCAGGCCCGCGTGCGTGCCCTAACTCGCCGCGCTATCCCGCAACGCGCCACGTCGGATGTCACGCTACACCTTGATTCTGCCAGCCACAGCGTGTATATCGGATCGCGCTGCGTGCAGTTGACCCCAACGGAATTTGCACTGCTCAGCTATCTTTGCGGCACCCCCAGCCAATTACACAGCGCCAGCAGCTTGCTCGAAGCCTTGTGGCGCTATGGCTCCGGCGACGGCGATACGGCGCTCGTGCGCAACCATATCCGCAATTTGCGGCGCAAAATCGAAGAAAACCCTGCTCATCCGCGCATCATCGTTTCGTTGCACGGGCGCGGCTACATCGTCCGCGCACACGCCATCCACTGGAACTAAAAGCCCCTCACAACGCAAAACCGCCTCACGAGTTGCGAGGCGGTCGGCTTGGTGCGTTATTCCGCTCAGTTCAGCGGTGGTTTGCGCGTGTGCCAGTCTGTGGACTGCTGATAAGCGTGGGCCGTGCGCAACACGGTTGCTTCGCCCAGCGCCGGCCCGAGGATTTGCAGTCCAATGGGCAGCCCCTGCCCGTCAAAGCCGCAGGGCACGACGGCCCCGGGGATGCCCGCCAAGCTCGCTGCCAGCGTGAAAATGTCCGAAAGATACATTTGCAGCGGATCGTCGGTTTTTTCGCCGATGCGAAAGGCGGTGGTGGGTGTGGTGGGCGTGGCGATCACGTCCACGTCGGCAAAAGCGCGGTCGAAATCCTGCTTGATCAGTGTGCGCACCTTTTGCGCTTTGAGGTAGTAGGCGTCGTAGTATCCCGCCGAAAGCGCGTAAGTGCCCAGCATGATGCGCCGTTTGACTTCCGCGCCGAAGCCTTGCCCGCGTGTGGCTTTGTACGTTTCCCAGAGCGTGCGGCCTTGTGCGCGCGGCCCGTAGCGCACGCCGTCGAAGCGGGCCAGGTTCGCGGAGGCTTCTGAGGGGGCGACCAAATAGTAAACCGGCAGCGCGTGTTCGGTGTGTGGCAAGCTGATCGCGCGCACCTCTGCGCCCAGTGCTTCCAATTGGGCGATGGCGGCGCGCACGGCTTGTTCCACTTCCGGCTGTATTCCCTCGATGAAATATTCGCGTGGCACCCCCACGCGCAGCCCCGCCACGTCCCCGCTCAACGCCGCCAAATAGTCCGGCACAGGGGCGTATAAGCTGGTACTGTCGTGTGGATCGTGCCCTGCCATCACGCCCAGCAGCAACGCCGCGTCTTCCACCGTGCGCCCAAACGCGCCCACCTGGTCGAGCGACGAGGCAAACGCGATCAATCCATAGCGCGAAACACGCCCGTAAGTCGGTTTGATGGTGGAAACGCCACAAAAGGCCGCCGGTTGGCGTACACTGCCGCCGGTATCCGTACCCAACGCCCCCAATGCCATCCGCGCGGCGACGGCTGCCGCGCTGCCGCCGCTGCTGCCGCCCGGCACGCGCTGCACGTCCCAGGGGTTATGCGTGGGAAAGTAGCCAGAGTTTTCCGTGGACGATCCCATCGCAAATTCATCGGTGTTGGTCTTGCCCAATAGCACCGCGCCCGCGTCGAGCAGCCGTTGGACAGCAGTGGCCGTGTAGGGCGGCACGAAACCTTCCAAAATGCGCGATCCAGCGGTGGTAACGATGCCCTCGGTAGTCAAAACGTCTTTGATCGCCAGCGGCAGCCCCAACAAAGGCGCGTCGTCGCCCTCGGACAAACGGCGATCTGCTTCCTCGGCTGCGGCCAACGCGCGCTCTTCGGTCACCGTGAGGTAGGCGCGCACCTGGGAATCGAGCGCGCGAATGCGTTCCAAATGTGCCCGTGTCAGCTCGATGGTGCTAATTTCACCGGCGCGCAAACGCTGGCGGGCTTCGATGAGTGAGAGGTCGGTTAACATAAAGCATTTCTCTGTGTGTGGGCCGCCTGGACACTGCACAGGTTGCCGCGCGATTGTCGAGGCGGAGTATACGGCCTTCCGCCGCAACGGGCAAACAATTGGGGCAATACTTATCAATGCTACGACGCACAGGGCCAGGCGAGATCGCGGTCGGCGTGAGCGGCAACGGCATGGGATTTCCCGTGTATTTTCTGCTCGGAAGGGCGCATAGCCCCAATATTTG
Organism: uncultured Anaerolineaceae bacterium; assembly: GCA_964655405.1. GTDB lineage: Bacteria > Chloroflexota > Anaerolineae > Aggregatilineales > Aggregatilineaceae > JALSSH01. The sequence goes on from CAZZNC010000048.1 coordinate 9,336, forward strand.
GCGTGTTTTAGAAAACCGTCCTGCATATTCCAATCGCTGAAGAGACACTGCCGAACCGCGAAAATGTTTTGGAAGCCCGCCCGATTTCGGTATAATGATGGAAGATGACGTTACATTTGTCGTAAGAATGGGGAAAAAACGAGGTATTCCGATGCATATCGTTTATGTTGAAGACGATCCAGCCAATATCATGCTCCTGGAACGGGTAACCCACTCCACCGGTGACAACCTGGTCACCTTCACCGACGCCGAGGCTGCTTTGGACAGTGACACGATCTGGGACGCGGATTTGCTGCTGGTAGATGTCCACCTCCCGGGCGACCTCAACGGCTTGGACATGGCCGACATCTTACGACGCCACGGTGTTGATACCCCGATGGTTGTCATCAGCGCCTACGACACGCAGGAATACGTGGCGCGTTCCAACGAGCTGGGCAGCGATCAATACTTGATCAAGCCGGTGAGCGTGCCGGAACTGATGGGCTTGCTGGATACGTACCGCGCGTATTGACGCCCCCCTGTGCAGTGCCACTCAACGATGCGCAATAACAGCGCCCCGTGCTCAGACGAGCACGGGGCGTTTGCATCTTTGCCGTTCAGCAGCGTGAACGCTGCGGGAAGCAGTTTAGAGATCGAACTGCGCCCACTGTTCATACATCTTCCAGCGCGTGATCACGTCCTGCTTGGCTAGTTCCAGCAGCATCTTGGCCCGCTCCGGATTGCTATCGCGCAATACACGGAAACGGTTCTGCCGGTACATGTACGTTTCCAAATCGAGCGACGGCGGCTTGGAATCCAACGTGAGCGGATTTTTGCCCTTCTTCAGGTTGTCGGGGTTGAAGCGGTAAAGCGGCCAAAAGCCCGAGGCCACTGCTTCCTTTTGAACCTCCGGCCCATAGCGCAAATCGTAGCCGTGCTCGATGCACTGCGAGTACGCAATGATCAGCGAGGGGCCGTCGTAGGCTTCTGCTTCGGTGAGTGCTTTGACGCATTGGTTCATGTTCGCGTTCAACGCCACTTGTGCCACGTAGATCGTGCCGTAGGTCATGG
>CAZZNC010000049.1:0-10378 GCA_964655405.1 uncultured Anaerolineaceae bacterium
GAGGCGGGCGCGGTGGTGATGGCCGGACGGCAGCGGCTGCTGCGCGCGTTGGAACGCAAGGCGCGCCGTGTCCACGCCGAGCTTTCCGGCGGCGTAGAGGATTTGGAGCTGCGCTATCGTCCGGGGTTCATGGCCGCCGCCAACACCAACGGCCAATTGGCTTTCGATGTGCCCGGGCTGGACTTGCACCGCCAATTGACGCCCGATGAGCTGGCCGCGCAATACGCGGAACGGCTGCACACGACCCGCGCGGAAGAAATTGTGCGCGGCATGACGCTCAGCGGGCCGCAGCGCGACGAGTTGCGCTTGTTGGTCAACGAGCGGGACTTGGGGCTGTACGGTTCGCGTGGGCAGGCACGCACGGCGGTCGTGGCCTTGAAGCTGGCCGAGTTGGAGTGGATGCGTGTCACGGTGGGCGAGTGGCCGATTTTGCTTCTGGACGAGGTGATCGCAGAACTCGACGCGGCGCGGCGTGCGTATTTGTTGGAGCGGGTGTTGAGCGTTTCGCAGGCTTTGCTGACCACTACCGAGCCGGAGATTTTCACCGTCGATTTTCTTGCGCAAGCGACGCGCTGGCGCATCCACCAGGGGCAGATTGTGCGCGTGGAAAACGGCACGGAATGACGTTCAGAGCGGGCGTTTGGCCGGCATTCCTGCGCGGCGTGGATATTTGGGCGGGGTGGCCGCGTTCTTTTCGACGGTGACCAGGTGGTGCGTTTCGGTCACTTGGGGCAGTTCCACCGGCACGATGCGCGTCACGTGCCCGCCGAGGATGCTCAGCGCGCGTTCGGCTTGGTGTGCTTCGGCGGCAGCGTGTTCCCCCTTCAGCGCCACGCAACGCCCCCCCACTTTGCACAGCGGCAACAGATACTCGCTGAGCACCGGCAGCCGTGCCACTGCGCGCGCCAACACCAGATCGTATTGCTCACGGGTGGCGGCGTTCTGTCCGGCTTCTTCGGCGCGCGCTGTGAGGATCTGTACGTCCCTCAGCCCCAGTTCTTCGACCACATGCTGTAAAAAGCGCGTTTTCTTGGCGGTGGCTTCCAGCAGCGTGAGCTGAATTTGTGGGAAGGCCAACCGCAACGGCAACCCGGGGAAGCCCGCGCCTGTGCCCACGTCGATCACGCGCATTCCGGGCATCAAGCGCACCGCGCGCACCACTGCGAGCGAGTCCAGAAAGTGGCGGATTTCGATGGCTTCCGGGTCGGTGATGGCGGTGAGGTTGGTGTGCGCGTTCCATTCGAGCAGGCGGTCGGCGTAGAGGCTGAAGGCGCGTTGAGCGTCCGCGCTCAGTTCCAGGCCGAGCATCTCGCGGCTGAGGCGAACGAGGCGTTCGACGTTCATGGGCGCTCCTTGTGTGGCGTTTGGCACGTGCGGGGTCATTATAGCAGGCTTTGGAGCGTGTTGTGGGGGCGCGGGGGCGAAGCCTTCGCAACAAATGTACTTTGCCCCGAAACCCGCCTACGCCCGTTGTTTCTGGCACTGGCGTGCCCATCGAGCTGCGTTATACTTCCCCCTATGAGCACACAGACACTACGACGTTTGATGCTAGGGTTGGCCCTGGCGCTGGTGAGTGCATGGGCGGCGGCGTGTGGGCCGGTTGCAGACGTGATCGGCGACCGCGAACCGCCCACACCTACGGCGCATCCCTTTACCACCGCGACCCCGGGCGGGCAGCTTTCGGTGTGGCTGGTGACGCCTACCGGTCAAGCGGGCGTGCCGACGATCACGCCTGCGCCTATCGGCGGCAATCCGATTGGGCCAAACGCTACGGCCACCGCGCTGATCGCTACCATTCAGGCGGCCACGCAAACCGCCGCCGCGCCGTCTTCCGCGCCCAGTTACCAAACCGAAGCCTGTCCCGCACCGTCTACGCCGCCTATCCCCGAGCAACCGAAGGAATTCAGCGCATACAGCACGGTGATCGGTCGCTATCTTTCGGCGGGCGGCTCGCCGACCGTGTTGGAGGCCACGCTGCGCAATTGGGGCGCCGTCACAGAGCGGGGCGGCGTGGTGCAAGCGGATACCGACCTGACCGGCGACGGCACGCCCGAAGTGATCGTCACGCTTTACAACCCCGCCATCTACAACGAGGAAGCGCAGCTCAACGCCGGTCAGTTGCTGGTTTACGGCTGTGAAGCGGGCGGCTATCGGCTGCTGTATAAAACGCAGTACAGCGACGCGCTGGCTTTGCCGGAGCTGGTGCGCGTGGGCGATATGAACGCGGACGTGCGCGCGGAGCTGGTCTTTTTCGTGCAAACGTGCAGCCAGGCCGGTTGCTACAAAGAGGCCAAAATCCTTTCGTGGAACAGCATCGTCGGCGCTTTTGAAGAATTGAACAACGGGCAGATCATCGCCATCAACGGACGGATTGGCGTGGCAGACGTTGAGGGCGATGGCGTGCTGGAACTCACCGCGCAGATCGATCCTCCGGGCACGGCGGCCAGCGGTCCGCCGCATAGTGTGGTGGATGTGTGGGACTGGAACGGGCGCGATTACGTGTTGGCGTTGCGCGAAGAGCCGGAAGGGGCGCGTTATCGCATCCATGCCATCTACGAAGCAGACGATCTGCTGAAGGCGCGGCAATGGCGACCGGCGATCTTGGCTTACGACGCTGTGCGCCGTGACAAAAATTTGCAGAGCTGGCCGCTGATCCCGGGCGAAGACGCGTTTCTGAACGCCTATGCCGCTTTCCGCATCATGACCACCTATGCGCTGATGGGCAACGGACGTGCCGACACCTGGTACGATATTCTGATGGGTGAAAATCCCGTCGGGGCGCCCGGGTATGCCTGGGCGCAGATGGGACAGGCCTTCATGGAAAATTACCGCGCCACCGGTGACGCGCACGCCGCTTGTGCGCAAGCCAATGTCCTTGCCGCGACGACCAACGCGCTGAGCGTGCTCAACAGCTACGGCTACAACAACCGCTCCTACCTGCTGGGCGATCTGTGCCCGTTTTGACCTCGCAGGGTTAGTTTTCCACAGGTTTCCAAGTGAACCTTCTACAATTTTTCCGCGAACACAACGACGAGATCGTGGCGTTGTTGAAGGAATTGGTCGTGCGTGAATCGCCGACCGGCGACAAAGGCGCGGTGGACGTGCTGGGCGCGTTTGTGGTGGAACAACTGCGCGCGTCCGGTGCTCAGGTGGAAGTGTTCCCGCGCCAAGAGGTGGGGGACATTATTTACGCGGCGTGGAACGGCAATATGCCGGGCAAACCCATTTTACTCATGGGGCACATGGACACGGTTTGGCCGGTGGGCACGCTGAAGGACATGCCGCTTTGGCAAGACGGCGTGCGGCTGTATGGCCCGGGCATCCTGGATATGAAGGCGGGCATTGCACTCATTCTCAAAACGCTGGATTTGCTGCGGCTGCACGGGGAATTGCCGCACCGTCCGATCTGGGCGCTTTTCAACACGGACGAAGAACGCGGCAGCGTACATTCGCGCAAGCTGATCGAAACTATCGCGGCCAATGCGGGCTTGGCGCTGGTCTTTGAACCGGCCACGCTCGGCGAAACGGTCAAGACGGCGCGACGTGGCACGGCGCGTTTTACCGTGCACGTGGAAGGCGTGCCCGCACACTCCGGCGAAGAGCCGGAAAAAGGTATCAACGCTATTCACGAAGCCGCGCAGCTGATCTTGCAGATAGCCGGATGGAACGCGCCGGAACGCGGGACGTCGGTGGCGGTGAACGTGATCCAGGGTGGCACAGCAGCCAACATCATCGCGCCGCATGTCGAGTTTCTGGTGGATATGCGTTTTGCGCGCCAAGAAGAGGCCGACCGCCTGGTCGAGCGCATCCGCGCATTGCGTCCCCAAACGGAGGGCATCCGCTTGGCCGTGCACGGGGACGTGTTGCGCCCGCCGATGGAACGCAACGCCCAGATGGTGCGCACCTTCGAGCAACTGGCGCACCTGGCGGGGCAGCTCGGCTTGCCGGTTGGCGAGGAATTGACCGGCGCGGGCAGCGACGCCAATTTTACCGCCGCGCTCGGCATCCCCACGCTGGACGGGCTGGGCGCGCGCGGCGACGGAATGCACGCCGAACACGAGCACGTCATCCTGCCCAGCCTGCCACGGCGCGCGGCGTTGCTGGCAAGCGTGCTTCAGCACTGGCAAACGGACGACAGTCCATCCCCTGCAACGGCCTAAACGTCGCCACCCCCTAAAAAATGGGGGGAGAACAATGGCACACTTGGGCTTAGGATTAAAGTCAACAGGTTCACATCAACTGATGTAGAAGGAGAAGCGTCGTAATGATTACTTTGCAGGGCGTCTCCAAGTATTATGACATGGGAGCGGTGCGCGTTCATGCGTTGCAAGACGTGACAGTCGAGATCAGCGCAGGCGAGTTCGTGGTCGTGCTTGGACCTTCCGGCAGCGGCAAAACCACGCTGCTGAACATGATCGGCGCGCTAGACGTGGTCAGCTCGGGCAAGGTGCAGATCAACGGGCACGATCTGTCCACGTTGAGCGCGGGGGCGCGCTTCACTTTTCGCCGCGAAACGGTGAGCTTTATCTTCCAGACCTTCAATCTCTTCCCCAGCCTGACTGCGCTGGAAAACGTGCAGTTCGTGCTGGACTTGGCCCATGTGCCACACAGCAAGGATCGCGCGCTGGAGGTGCTGAGCAGCGTAGGACTGGACGAACGGGTGGGCCATTTCCCGCATGAACTTTCCGGCGGCGAGCAACAGCGCGTCGCCATTGCGCGCGCGTTGGCAACCGGCAATCCGGTGTTGCTTGCCGACGAGCCGACCGGCGAACTGGATTTCCAAACCGGCGTACAAATCCTGGAGTTGCTGCGCGAGCAGGCCACCGATGGCAAAGTGGTGCTCGTTGTGACACACAACCGCGAAATTTCGCGCATTGCCGACCGCGTGATCGAACTCAGCAGCGGGCGCGTGGTGCGAGATGGCCCGCCGCGCGAAGGCAAAGCCGCCATCGCCGATCTGCAATGGTGAGGGAGGCGTAACTGTGTACAACTGGCGTTTGTGGCTCAAATGGTCATGGCGTGATCTGCGCGCGCGTTGGCTGCAAGTTTTCGCCATCGCGCTGATCATCGCGCTGGGGACGGGTGTTTTTGCCGGCCTGGGTGGAGAAAAGTCCTGGGTTGTCAATTCCTATGATGGCAGCTACGAGCTGCTGAATGTGTACGATTTGCGCGTGGAGATGGCAAAAGGGAGCTTCGTAGATCAGCAAAAGATGCTGGCTACTCTTTCCGACGTGGAGGGCATCGAGACGCTCGAACCGCGCTTGATTACGCGCACACTGGTTGACGCTTCGCACGACGAGCGCACGATTGTTGTGCGTGGGGAGATCGTCGGCGTGGACGTGCACAACGGCGGCCCGCAAGTCAGCCGCGTTTATGTGCCGGAGGGAAAAGGGCGCACGTTGACCGAGGCGGATGCCGGTCAGCCGACGGCGGTGGTGGAATACAAATTCGCCAAATACTACGATCTGCAACCCGGCTCACCCTTGGAACTCAGCGGCGATGGGCCGTTGGAATTTGTGGGCAGCGGCTTTGCGCCGGAGTATTTGCTGCTGATGCCGGACGCGGCTTCTTCCGCTTCGATGGGCATGGGTGCGGAATCCAGCTTTGCCGTGCTTTTCATGTCGCTGGAAACGGTGCAGCAGATCAGTGGGCACGAGGGCATGGTCAACGATCTCGTGTTGCGCGTGAAGCCGGATGCCGACCGCGATGCCGTCCAGGCGGCTATCGAGCAGCGTTTGACCGAAGCCTTTCCTGAAGTGGGCATCACCATCCGCACGCGCGACGACGACCCTGCCCGCAAGATGATGTACGCAGACGCCGAGGGCGACCAAAAAAGCTGGGACATGATCGCGATGCTGTTTTTGCTCGGCGCGGCGCTGGGAGCTTTTAACTTGGCGGGCCGCATCGTGGCCGCGCAGCGTCGTCAGATCGGGGTTGGCATGGCGCTCGGCGTGCCGCGTCGTTGGATCGCGTTTCGCCCTATGCTGATGGGCTTGCAGATTGCGATCATCGGCACGGTCTTGGGGGTGGTTGCCGGTGCGCTGCTAAGCCATGTTTTCGGGCAGTTCATGTCGGAAATGTTGCCGTTCCCCTATTGGGACGTTTCGCTTTACAAGCCTGCGGTGGTGCGCGGAGCTGTATGGGGAGTGCTGCTGCCGGTCCTTGCCACGCTGATCCCTGTGTGGCGGGCGGTGCGTGTGCAACCGATTGACGCCATCCGTACCGGACACCTGGTCGCCAAGGGCGGCGGGCTGAACTGGTTGGCGAGCCGTTTGCCGATCCCCGGTGGCAGCTTTATGCACATGCCGTTTCGCAACTTGTTGCGTGCGCCCTGGCGCACCGTGTTTACGGTGATCGGTGTTAGTGTTGCCATCATGCTGATGATAGCTTTCGTGGGCTTCCTGGATACGTTCCTTGCCACGCGCGACCGCATCGAGGCATCCTCGCGTTATATGGGCGCCAACCGTGTCTTTGTGTATCTGGACTTTTTCTACTCCCAACAGGGCGAGGTGGTTACCTCGCTGGAGAATTTGACCGACGCGGACGGACGCTCCCTGGCACGCGCTGCCGATCCGATGATTGTGGTGGACGCGACGTTGCGCAAGGACGACACGAACATTGACATTATGCTGCCCCTCTACGATTCGCAAAGCAGCATCTGGGTTCCGAACCTGCTTGCGGGCACGCGCGAAAGCGACGAGGCCGGTCTTTTGCTTTCAGAAAAAGCTGCCGACGATCTCGGGGTTTGGGTCGGGGATACAGTCACGGTGGAGCACCCTGTGCGAACCGGCATGTTTGCCTTCAAGACTGAGGAATCCGACTTGCTGGTGCTCGGTATTCACGACAACCCGATGCGTTCTCTGGTCTATATGGACATTACGCACGCCGACGTGATGGGGCTGGACGATATGGCTAACGTCGTCGTGCTGGATCCGGCAGAGGGCGTGACGTTGGACGCGATCAAGCAGGCTTTGCTGGGGCATCACGGTGTGGCTTCGGTGATGGGCATCGAAGAATTTTCCAAAGCGTCCGAAAGCATGTTGGATATTTTCGTCAAGTTCTTGCGCGTGGTGCGTTTGGTGGTGTTGTTCATGGCCTTTTTGGTGGCCTTCAACACGGCTAGCATCAACGTGGACGAGCGCGTGCGCGAGATCGCCACGATGTTTGCTTTTGGCGTGCCCATCCGCACGGTGATGCGGATGCAGGTGGTGGAAAGCCTCATCGTGGGCCTGTTAGGGACGGTGGTGGGCGCGGTGTGGGGTTGGGCGGTGCTGATCTACTTGAGCAAAACCGTTGAGGACCAGATAGTCCAAGTGAAGTTCATCATCCACATTTCGCCCGAAACGTTGATCGTGTCGAGCTTGCTCGGGATACTGGTGGTGGGCCTGACCCCGCTGGTGAACGTGCGCCGGATGAAGCGCATGGATATTCCTTCGACCTTGCGTGTGATGGAATAGCCCCCGTTCGTTTTAGGCAAAAGACGGCAGCTGCACATTTCGTGGCTGCCGTCTTTTCTTTTGCGCGTTCATTGCCGGCGTGGGGAACGGGCGCTGCCGGAGTTAGAGGCTGAATCCGAGTACACGCTCGGCATTTTTGTGATAGACCTTGCGCAGCACGTCTTCGGGAAGCTGTAGGCCGTAGACGTACCAACGGCCCTGTTGTGGAATTTCACTGGCGCTGTAGTTGAAATATTCGTCGTCCGTTTCCAAGAAACGGTACATGATGCGGTAGGTTTCCATGTCCGGCCCCATGTCTGAGCCGAAAAAGATGCGGTCGGCATGGCGCAAGAAGAAGCGCCGTGCGGTGTACGGTTGGCGCCCCAATTCACCGATGCGCGCGCTGATGTCCACATAGAAGTTGGGGCAACGGTCGAGCAGCTCTCCCACCCAGGCGAGATTTTCCGCATAGCACCCCACGTGCGCGCCGATGAAGGTGGTTTTGGGGTGGCGCGCTACAAGGTTCGCCAGTCCTTCCAGGATCGTCATAAAGGGCGGGTAGGGGGGGCTGGGAAATTGCCAATCGGGATGAGCGTGCAGCTCTTCCCAACGCTCGTTGTGCGCGTCCAGCGGATCGAAGAAAGCGACCGGGTCGGCCACGTGGATCATCACCGGCAAGCCGAGTTCGCCCGCCGTTTCCCAAAGTGGAACCAGACGCGGATCGTCTACCGCGACAAGCTCGCCGCGTTGGTCGCGCACGTGTAAGCCGAATGGCTTCCATATCTTCAGCCCCTCGGCGCCGCGCGCGGCTTGGGCGCGCAAACGCTCGGCGGCCCACTCTCCGAAGCGCTCGCCGTGCTCCGGCCAGGCGTTCCAGTCTACTCCGCCGAATATTTGGAAACGCTCCGGCGCGGCGGCTTTGAAGTAGTCCAAGTGGCGCTGCAAAATATCTTCGCCCCAGCCGCCGTCCAAATCCACATAAGCACGCACGCCTGCCGCATCCAGCCGGTCGAGCAACTCAGAAACGGGGCGCTTGTCCCAGCCGCCGCCGAACGGCTCGGCCAGGTGGTTGTGTGCGTCAATAACGGGAAAGCGTGGTTTGTCTACGTGCGTTTGTTTGACCACCAGCCGCGCACGTGGCCGAAACGCGCTGAGGAACAGATCTTTTTTGGGGGACGTCATCGCTAAAATCCTCTGTGTTTGCGTATTCGCGCGCTACGAAATGCCCATTTGAGCATATCAAAGCATAAAATACGCACAGTGTCAACCGATTGGCGGTTGTTTCATGCGCGTTTGTGCGCGATTTTGCTTGACTTGCGTTCGCAAACTCGCTACTATGGCAGAAACGAGCCTCTGTCGTGCCGATGTGTTCGCCGGCGGAAATTTGCGCCATGTTTCGACGAAATGGTGAAGAATGGTGAAGACAGAAGCCCCCTATCTGCCGGAATGGATGCGGACTTAAGCAATGAGCACGGAAAAACGCGCCAAGCGTATCTTGGTGGTAGGTGAACTCAACGCTGACTTGGTGATGAGTGGGCTGCCTTCGTTGCCTGTGCTGGGGCAAGAGTTGCTCGGCACGGGTTTTCGTATGGCGCTGGGCAGCTCTTCGGCCATCACAGCGGCGCGTTTGGCGGCGTTGGGCGCGCAGGTGGACTTTGTGGGCCTGGTCGGCGACGACGAGATCGGACGTTTCACATTGGCGCGGCTGGCGCATTACGGCGTTGGAGCGCAACACGTACAGATCGCGCCGCATGGCACGACGGGGGTCACGGTGGCGTTGACGTATGCGCACGACCGCGCGCTGCTGACTTACCCAGGCGTGATGGCGGACTTCGACGGCGCGACGGTCGCACCGGCGCTGTTGGCGCGCTACGTTCATGTGCATGTGGGGTCGTTTGCGTTACAAGAACGTTTGCGCCTCGCCCTGCCGCGCATCTTCCGCGACGCGCACGCCCAGGGGGTGAGCACCTCGCTGGACATCGGGTGGGATGCGAGCGGGCGTTGGGCGGCGCTGCCGCATTTGCGCGAGACGCTGGCCGAAACCGACTATTTTTTCCCCAACGCGGACGAAGCGCGCGCGCTGCTCGGCGGCGCGGACGACGTGCGGGAGTTGGCGGCGTGGGTGCGTGGTACACTGGTGGTCAAACGAGGCCGCGAGGGAGCACTGAGCGTGCCCCCGCAGCCCGCAGGCGCGGTTATGGAAGTGCCCACGTTGCCGGTGCAAGTGGTTGACACGACCGGCGCAGGGGACGCTTTCAACGCGGGTTTTTTGTATGTGACGGTGGTTGAAGGCGCAACGTTGGAAGCGGCGTTGCGTTTTGCCGTTGCGTGTGGCGCCCATGCGGTGACTCAACTCGGCGGGGCAAGTGGTGCCCCGTCCGCTGAGGCATTGCGGCGCTGGTTGGCGGAACGCGAAGACGCGCCGCGCGCGGGCTGAGTGCATAGGAAGAAACGACGCAGGAGATCCCCCATGACGCACTCCGAACTGATGACCCTGGAACGCCAAGAACAGATCGTGCAGATGGTTAACCAAGCTGGTCGGATCACGGTCGCGGAGCTGAGCACGCACTTTGGCGTCAGCGAAACGACCATCCGACGCGACCTGGCGGCGCTGGCTGCGCGAAACTTGGTGCGGCGCACGCATGGTGGCGTGATGCGCGCTGTGCCGGTCGCCACCAGCGAGATCCCGATCTTGCAGCGACAAAACGAGCACGCCGCCGAAAAAGAGCGCGTTGGCGCGGCAACGGCGGAATTGATCCGCGAGGGAGAAACGTTGCTGTTGGCAGGCGGCAGCACAGGGTTGGCGGTGGCGCGCCACCTCAACCGCCACAACAATCTGACCATCATCACCGAGTCGTTGTTGGTGGTGCATGAGCTGCTGCGGCAAGGGCAACATCGGCTGATCATGTTGGGGGGCACGGTGGAGCCGGAGGAACTGGCGG
>CAZZNC010000050.1:0-10292 GCA_964655405.1 uncultured Anaerolineaceae bacterium
GACGTTACCCTGTTGGTCGTCACTCACGACCCGCAAGTGATGGCCGAAGCGGATATGGTGCACGAGATGCAAGACGGCCACCTGATCGATTCGCGCGTCAAAGCGGAAGTTGCTGCGCAGCCGGTGCCTTGAGGCGGCGTGCACTGGGGAGAAAGGTGACCCATGTCTAAAGTCAAAGACCCGCGTTACAAAGCGGCGCGGCGCCGTGTTCAGGAGCTAAAGGGCTTTTATACGCACCTGACCGTTTACTTTTCGGTGATAGTGATGTTGGCGGCGCTGGATTGGGTGACCGGTGACGGGTTGGACTGGGTGATCTATCCGGCGTTGGGGTGGGGCGTGGCGATCCTCATTCACGGGTGGCAGGTCTTGGTGTTGGATCACTTCTTCGGCAAGGAGTGGGAAGATCGCAAAATCCGCGAGTTGTTGGGCGAAAAACCCAAGCGCGGAGCGATGTGGGCGGCGGATGATGAGCTGCTCGACGAGGCGGACGAGGCGGTCGCACTGGGCGATCTCATCCGCGCAGCGCGGGAACAGCAGGAACGCTCCGAACGCTCGTAGGCTGGTGAACGCTGGCGGCGGCGCGCACGACGACCGCCGCACTTGCCACGTTGCGGCAGTGCGGCGATCTTGCGCGCGCCGCCTTAGCTTGTGAGCGCCTGCCGGAGAATACGTGCCGCGCGGGTCAGATCGCTCAGCAAAATATACTCTTGCGGCGAGTGGATCGCTTGCATCCCCAGCCCGAAGACCACGCACGCCCGTTCCTTGCCGTTGAGCGGGTTGGCGTCGCCACCGCCGTAGGTGACCTCGAACGCGGCCTGCACGCCTTCCGCAGCACACGCGCGCGTAAAAAGGCGGGCAATGGGCGCGTCTTCCGGCACGTCGTAGCCCGGGTAAAGCTGCTCCCAGCGCAGATCGGCGCGCGCCCCGTAAGCGGCGGCGCGTTCGTGCGCGACCGCCTCAATGCGCGCCTGGTGCGCTTCCAGCGTGGCACGTTCGTGGCTGCGCAGCTCGCCGATCAGCTCGGCGCGCTCCGGCACCACGTTGATCGCCCCGCCGCCCTCGATGCGCCCGATGTTGGCGACGCTGAGCGCATCCAGCTTGCCGGTGGGCAGCGCAGCGGCCACTGCGCCGATGGCGGCAATCGCGTTGATTCCGTCTTCGGGGTTGAGCGCGGCGTGCGCAGCGCGCCCCGTCACGGTGAGGTAGTAGCGCACCTTGTGCGGCGAGCGCCGGATCGCCACGCCGACCGGTGTGTCACCATCCAGCACGAAGCCCTGCTGCGCGCACAAGCGTTCCCCTGCCAGGTGCGCCGCCCCCCGTGCGCCGAGTTCTTCTTGCACCGTGAAAACCACGTCCAGCGGGCGGAAAGGCTGCTCGGCGGCCAGGCGCAACATTTCCAGCGCGACGGCCACGCCCGCCTTGTCGTCCCCGCCCAAAATCGAGCGCCCGCCGGTGTGTACGCGGTCGCCTTCCACGATCACCGGCACGTGCCCGTCAACCGGCGTGGGTGGGACGGTGTCCATGTGCGCGGTCAGGAAGAACGGCTCGCCGCGCCCCGACGTGTGCACGATCAGATTGCCCACATCCGAGCCGAGCGCCGCGCCCGCGTTGTCCTCCTCCACGCGCAGCCCGAGCGCCTCCAGTTGCGCGCGGACGTATGCCGCCACCGCGCCCTCGTGCCCGGACGGGCTGGGGATGCGGCACAGCTCAACGAACGTGCGCGCCAAACGCTCTGCGTCAATCACCGGCGGCCTCCCAGGTGGGCAGCAGCGCGCGCTTTTCCGTATCCACCACGCCGCGATCGGTGAATTTATAGTAGGGGCTGACGCTCAGCGCCATGATCGAAAGCGTGAGGAAGGGGCGCGGGCGATGGATGCCGAGGTCGCGCAAAGCGTCCTCGACCGCTGCGAGATCGCGTTGCACTTCGGCCAATGGCGCGTCGCTGAGCAGGCCGAAGAGCGGCAACGGCAAGCGCGCGACCACCGCGTCGCCTTCTGCCACCGCCACCCCGCCGCCCATCGCGTGGACGGCACGCGCCGCCGTGAGCATCGAGCGCTGGTCGCGTCCGATCAGCAGCAGATTGTGGCTGTCGTGCGCCAGGCTGCTGGCGAAAGCGCCGCGCTCCAAGCCCGCGTTTTTGATCACGCCAACCGCTGTGCGCGCGCCGTCGCGCGTGTGCACGGCCAACACGTCCAGCCCGTCGCCCGCGCGGAAGACGGGGAAACCGTCCCGCAGTTCCAACGGCACGCGCTCCAACTGCGTGAGCGTGGTGCGCTCGTTGACCAGTGTCACCGCGTTGGCGACCACGTGCGCCGCTCCGTCGCCCATGCGCAAGGCTTCCGGCGGTAGCGCGGGCACGGGCGGAAAGTCCGGCAAAGGCGGCAGCTCCGGCAGCGTCCCGCCCGTGTACGCGCCCTCGGCGGCTACCTGTTGCCCGCCCACGTACACCGCGCGCGGCGGAAAGGCGGTCAGGTTGTCCAAAATCAGGCAGTCGGCGCGCGCCCAGGGCACGATAGCGCCCCGGTCGTGCATCCGCAGATAGCGCGCGGGGCGCACGCTCGCCGCTGCCCATGCTTCCAGCGCGGGCAGCCCGTTTTCCACCGCCAACAACACCATGCGGCTCAGATGCCCGTTGCCCAGCAGCGACGGTTCGATGTCGTCGGTGACCAAAAGCACGTTGGCGCGGTCCGGCAACTCGCGCAGCAGGGCCATGTTTTCCGGCGTGATGGACTTGGTTTGCAGCATCACGGTCACGCCCTTGCTCAGTTGCTCCAAAATCTTGGGCGGCGTGGTCAGCGTGTGGTCGGAAAAAACGCCGTGCGCCAGATAGCGCGAAAGCTCCAGCCCGCTCAGTGTGGGGATGTGTCCTTCCACCAACAAGCCGGCCTCGTGCGCGGCGCGCACCATCGGCGGCAAACGGTCGTTTTGGCCCAAAAGCCCGCGATAGTCCATCACCTCGCCCAGCGCGATCACCGCCGGATCGTCAGCCAGGGCGCGCACCTCGTCCGCGCCGAAAACCGCTGCCGTCCACTCGATTTCCGGCGAGGTGGCCGGAACGCAGCTCGGAATGGCGATGAAGACGCTCAGCGGCAAGTCGCGTGCCGTCGCGATCATCCAGCGCACGCCTGCCACGCCCGCCACGTTCGCCACCTCGTGCGGGTCGGCGAGCACGGTAGTCGTGCCGAAGGGCAGGGCGGCCTGCGCAAAACGGCGCGGCGTGAGCAAGCTGGACTCAATGTGCATGTGCGCGTCCACCAGCCCGGGGGCCAGATAGCGCCCGCCCACGTCTACCCGCTGCACAGCGTCCAGCTCACGGGGCGGCGCGCCTTCTTCGACTGCTACAAAGCGCCCGCCCGCAACGCACGCCCAGCCTACGAACGTGCGCAAGCGGAAAACGTCCACGATGCGCGCGTTGTAAAAAAGCAGCTCACAGTCGATCATGCTTCCGCCGCCACCATAATCTGCACCGCGCGCAACGCGATCTCGATCACCTTGCGTTCCCCTTCGGCGAAAAGCTGTTCTTTTTCCGCCAAGGTGGGCTGTTTGGGCAGCCAGATGTTGGAGTCGGTCGCCACCACGCCGCCGACTTTGACGAAACGATGCGACCCGACGATGAAGAGCACTGCGGCTTCCTGCTCGGCGGCTTCGATCCCGTTGGCGGTCAGCAGCTCGTTGAGCGCACGATCTTGCACGTAGTAGGCGTCGCGCGTGAAGGCCAGCCCCACCCGATACGGATCGCCGCTTTCTTTGGCGGCGGCGACCAGTGCATTGGTCACGTCCAGATCGGCCACAGCGGGGAACTCCGGCGGCAGATACGCTTTGGACGTGCCCTCACCGCGAAAAGCCGCCGTGATCACAATCGGCGTGCCGATGGGGGTTTCCTTCTGGCGCCCGCCCGCCGAACCTACGCGGATGAACACCTCCGCGCCCACGTTCGCCAGCTCTTCCAGCGCAATCGAGGCGGAAGGGCCGCCAATGCCCGTCGAACACACGCTGACCGGCACCCCGCCGGTCGTGCCGGTGAAGACGATGTACTCGCGATTTTCGGCGATCAAACGGGCGTCGTCCATGCGCTCGGCGATGCGACGCGCGCGCCCGGGGTCGCCGGGCAACAAGACGTAGCGCGCCACATCCCCGGGCACGCAGCGGATATGTTTTTGGACTTCAGGCATGGGTCTCCCCTTCATGCGGAATGATGATCAGACGTTCGGGCGCTACGGCGAGGCGCAGCGCGTTGGTATTCGGCAGCTCTTCCGGCGTGATGACGCTGAAGTGCCCCAGCGCTGTTTGGACAAAATATTGGATCGTATCCCCTTGGAACGTCAGGAACTCGAATGTGGCGGGGACGGTGTTCGGCGCGTCGTCGTAAAGCAGGCGCGCTTGCGTGGGGCGGAAGAACACTCCCACCGCGTCCCCCGCGTGCACTTCGCCCGTGCCCCCATACGTCGCCGTGAGCGTCAGCCCGTCGGCCTGCACGGTGACGCGCTCGCCTTCCGCCGCGCTCACTTGCGCTTGGAAGTGGTTGTCAAAGCCCATGAAGCGCGCCACGAAAGCCGTTGCCGGCAGGTTGTAAATGTCACGCGGCGCGCCGATTTGCTCGATGCGGCCCGCATTCATTACCACGATGCGATCCGAAAGGCTGAGCGCTTCGGCCTGGTCGTGCGTCACGTAAAGCATGGTGATGCCCAGGTCTTTTTGCAAGCGGCGCAGCTCGGCGCGCATCTCCACGCGCAGCTTGGCGTCCAGGTTGGAAAGCGGCTCGTCCAACAGCAACAAGTCCGGCTCGATGACGATGGCGCGCGCCAGGGCCACGCGCTGCTGTTGGCCGCCGGAAAGCTGGGCGGGCAAACGTTTCTCGAAGCCGTCCATGCCCACCCGCGCCAGCGCCGCCGACACCTTTTCACGGATTTCTGCACGCGGACGGCGGCGCATCCGCAGCCCGAAGGCCACGTTGCGAAAAACGCTCAGATGCGGGAAGAGCGCGTAATTTTGGAACACCAAGCCGATGTTGCGTTTGTGCGGTGGGCGGCGGGTGTAATCTTGCCCGCCCAAGTAAACGTGCCCCTCGGTGGCTTCCAAGAAACCGGCCACCGTGCGCAGCGTGGTCGTCTTGCCGCAACCGCTCGGCCCCAAAAGCGAAACCAGCTCGCCCTGGGCAATGGTGAGGTTGAAACCGGTCAGGATAGGGTGCTTCTTCTCATATCCGGCGACTACGTTTTCCAGCTTAAGAAACGACATCGTAGCTCCTCGTCATCACATATGCGCCGTCACGTTCAGCGCGCGCTCCATGCTTTGTACGACTAGCACGGTCATCACGATCAACAGCGTGGAAAGCGCGGCAATCGTCGGGTCGAAGTTGTATTCCCAATAGAGCATCATGCGGATGGGCAGCGTGGTGACGCCCGGGCCGGTGAGGAAAAGCGAGATCGGTACGTTGTTAAACGAGGTGATGAAAGCCAAGATGAACGCCGCCAAAATGCCGGAGCGGATGTTGGGCAACACCACCGCCATAAATGCGCGTAAACGGCTGGCGCCCAAGCTGATCGCGGCTGCTTCGATGGAAGGGTCCAGGTTGCGCAAACTGCCGGAAACCACGCGCACGGTATACGGGAAGAGGATGGCGGTGTGCCCCAGGTATAGCCCCGTCATCACCGGCAGCCCGCTCATCAACACGAAATAGCGCAACAACGCCAGGCCCACCACCAACCCGGGCACAATCGCCGGTGATGCGAAAATGACCTCCAGCGCGTTTTGTCCCGGGAACTTGAAACGCACCAGCGCATACGCCGCTGGAATACCCAACACCAACGCGGTCAACGAGCCTTCCGCCGCGATGAGCAAACTGGTTTGGAACGCTTCTAGGAACGAGTGTGTGGCGAAAACTTTCTCGAACCAGATCAGCGACCAGCTTTCCGGTGGAAAAGCGAGCGTGCGCTTTTCCCCGAACGAGGCGAAAAAGATCACCACGAACGGCCCCAGCAAAAAAAGCAGCGCCAGCGCCAATGTCACATAACTGAAAAGTCCACGTTTTTTCATAAGGTTTTAGGCCGGAATAAGCGTAGCAGGCGGTTGACGACCAGCGTGGTGAGCACCATGACCACGGCAACGACCGTCGCCGCGTCCCAGTTGAAAAGCACCATGGCGCGCTGATAGAGCAGCGTGGAAAGCACCAAAACGCGCGTGCCGCCCAAGATCGAAGGCGTCACATACGCGGTGATGCTGCCGGTGAAGACCAGCGTCCCGCCCATGACCAGCCCGTCAGCAGAAAGCGGCACGATCACTTCCCAGAAAGTGCGCAGCCGGTTGGCTCCCAGGCTTTGGGCGGCCTGTTCCAGGTCGTAATCTACGTTTTCCATCGCGCTCATCAGCGAAAGGATCATCAGCGGAAAGAAGAGATGCAACAAGCCGAAGACGATGGCCGTTTCGGTGTACATCAAATGCAAGGGCCGCTCGCTGAGGTGCAGCCATTCGACAACATTGTTGATCAAGCCATGCCGCCCCAAAATCACCAGCCAGCTAAAAGTACGCGCGACGGGGTTGGTCATCAGCGGCAGAATGATCAGCGACATCATCACGGCGCGGCGACGGGGGGACATGCGCGCGACGATGTAGGCGACGGGATAGCCCACCACCGCCGCGATGACCGTCACGATGGCCGCCAGTCGCAAGGTGCGCCAATACACTTTTTGAGCGATGGCGTCGGTGGCGAAGTCGGTATAGTTTTGCAAAGTGAACGTGCCGGCGTCGTTGGTCAGCGTGCCCGCCACCACATAGACCAGCGGCACGAGGAACAACATCACGAGAAAGATCAACGCGGGGCTGATCAATAGCACCACAGCACGGGATTGACGAAATTGGTTCATTGGGGATAGGCCCTGTCCGCAAAACGTCTTCCGGCGCGCAAAAACGTAACGTAGGGCGGGGCGGTGTGGCCGCCCCACCCCTGTTCAGCGAAGCACGCGCGTTCCGCGCGCTTCACACGGTTGGGAACGTTACTGCGCGATGATTTCGTTCCAGCGCTCGACCCACTCGTCTTTGTGCTTGGCGGTTTCGGCGTAATCCGGGAAGATCAGCGCGTCGACCACGTCTTCACCGTAGGTGAGCATGGCGGCGGTCTCTTCGGGGATGTCGGTCACGGTGGTGTTGGTCGGAGAGTCCACCAAGTCCAACGCTTCGGCCAATTGCACGTCGTGGGAGATGAGGAAGTCAATATAAGCGTGCGCCAAGTCTTCGTTTTCCGTGCCCTTGACGATGCTGGAAACGCTCAAGAACCCGGGCAGGCCCTCTTCCGGCACGACCGCTTCCAACGGCAATTCAGTGCCGAGCAGACCGCCCCAGGCATAGCTGGCATACGCGCCGACGAGCACTTCTTCTTGTTGCACCAGCGAGATCATCTCCGAAGAGCGGCGGTAGGTGGTGGCGAGCTGCGGGACAAGGTCGGGTAGCTTTTCCCAGGCCGGTTCGAGGTCGTCTGCGTCGCCGCCCCAAGCAATCGCCATCATCAGCAACATGGACGCGCCTTGCGTGGTGCCCATTTCCGGCACGGTCACATAGCCCTTCACGTCCTCGCGCCACAGATCGCGCCAGGAAGTGATCGGCTCTTCCACTTCATCGGTGCGATAGAACAGCCCCAAGCTGCTGACGGCATAGCCCACGCCGTACTGATCGCCGAGCGGATCTTGTGCCCACTCGTAAAGTTCGTCCAAGTTGCTCAGTTGCTCCGCGTCGTAGGGCTGGAGCACGCCCGCTTCCATCGCTGCGTAAGCATAGTCACCGGCCAGATTGATCACGTCTACGCCCGGGTTGTCGCCGCGCTCAATGAGCTTGCTCAGGCGCTCGGAGTTGTTGCCGGTTTCGTAGACAATGTCCACGTTGTACATTTCTTCGAACGGTTCGGTGATGTTCTTGTCGATCAGTTCCTGGTTATAGCCCCAGGTGGAAACGACCAATGTGCGTTTTTCGGCGGCGCGCGTCGGGCCGGTGGCTCCGAGGGCCACCACGAGCAACGCCACAACCAACGTCAAGACAACAAGCCTTTTCATCTCATCCTCCTCGAAAACACGAACAAATTAAGGGCAGCAAACAAACGACGGGTCACCGGTGTACATTCTTGAGGAAAGCGCCTCCTTTTCCACATTGAACCGATCTTAACGATGATCCCTGTTGTAGGGCGCGGTAGACTCTCGGATGACCAATTCCAAACCGACGGTGTACGTTGCTAGGGGCCGCTGCGGATCGTGGATGCGTTGCAGCAGCATGTGCGCAGCCTGGCGTCCCATCGCGTGCTTGGGCAGCCGCACTGTTGAAAGCGTCGGGGTGGTGTAGGAAGCCAAATAGATGTCGTCAAAGCCGATCACGGAAAGTTGGGTGGGCACGTCCAAATGCATCTCGTGCGCAGCGCGCAATGCGCCCATTGCCATCAGGTCGTTGCACGCGAAGATGGCCGAAGGGGGATCGGGTTGGCGCAACAGCTCCAGCGCGTGCTGATAGCCACTGGCGGGTTGGAAATTCCCCTCTTGGATCAGCGTTTCGTCCGGTGTGATGCCCGCTTCTTGTAGCGCGTGGCGATAGCCGATCTCGCGCTCGCGGCGCAACGATTGGCGCGACGGGCCGGTGATGCACGCGATGCGTTGGTGGCCGAGCGTGAGCAGATGTTGGGTCGCCAGCAGCCCCCCCAAGAAGTTGTCGAACAGGATTGCGTCGGTGGCGAAAGGTGACGTGTCCATGTCAATCACCAGCACCGCCGTGCCCTCTTCGATGAGCGTGAAAACGTCTTCCCAGTCGTCGCCGGACGTGGCGAAGATGATGCCGTCTACCCGTTTGGCGCTCAAATGCTTGGCGTGTACCAAGACTTTGCCCAAGTCGTTGCCGGAATCGCACAAGATCAAGCTGTAGCCGTGTTCCAAGCTGACCTCTTCGATGCCCTGCGCGATTTCCGCGAAGAAGGGGTTGCGTCCGTCCGGCACGACCAAACCCAACGTGCTGGAATGTTTGTTGCGCAACGCGCGCGCAATGGCGTTGGGCTGATAGCCCAGCGCGTCCATCGAGTGCAAAACCCGTTGGCGCAACTCTTCGCTGACAGGGCGCGTTTCGTTGATGACGTGGGAGACGGTGGCTATCGAAACACCGGCATGACGCGCAACATCACGCATAGTAGGCATGGAGGGGATTCCTCGTTAAACGTTTACGTAAACGTTTACGTGCATTGTATCACACTTTTTCCGCGCCATACAAAAAAGTGGCTTGGCGGCTTACACATTTTGCACAAACCCGCAGGATTTCCACAGGAGCGCAGACGTTTTTTGGCTTCCAGGGCCAAAGCGTCTTAAGATTAGGGGGAGACGTCGGTTAAGCGGAGGGAGCAAATCCAATGGCCGAACGTAAAATCCGCGTGCTGATCGCCAAGCCTGGCTTGGATGGGCACGACCGAGGCGCGAAGGTGATCGCGCGAGCGCTACGCGATGCGGGTATGGAGGTGATCTACACCGGCTTGCGCCAAACGCCGGAGATGATCGCCGAGGCTGCTTTGCAAGAAGACGTGGACGTGGTGGGGTTGTCCATTCTCAGCGGCGCGCACATGGCGCTTGTGCCGCGCGTCAAAGAGCTTTTGAACGCCGAGGGTCTGGACGACGTGTTGTTGTTGATCGGCGGCATCATCCCCGACGAGGACGTGCCCAAGTTGCAGCAGATGGGCGTGAGCGCGGTCTTTGGTCCGGGCACCAATACGCAGGAGATCGTGGAACATATCCGCGCCAGGTTGCATAAGGAAACGGCCTGACTATGCCACGCAGGGAAAGCGCCGAAAAATTAGCCCAAGGCGTGTTGCAAGGGGAACGGCGCGCCTTGGCGCGCTTGATTACGCATGTGGAAAGCCGCACACCGGACGCCCTGGAAGCGCTCGCCGCGTTGCACCCGCACACCGGACGGGCGTATGTGGTGGGCATCACCGGCGCGCCCGGCACGGGCAAGTCCACGTTGGTCAACGCACTGGCCCAGGGGCTGCGCGCGCGTGGGCGAACGGTGGGCATCATCGCCGTTGACCCGACCAGCCCCTTTAGCGGCGGCGCGGTGCTCGGCGACCGTATCCGCATGGGCGAGCTGACCGGTGATCGCGGGGTGTTCATCCGCAGCATGGCAAATCGCGGCAGTCTGGGCGGCTTGGCCGCCACCACCAACGACGTGGCGCGTGTGTTGGATGCGGCGGGTTTTGACGTGGTGCTGATCGAAACGGTCGGCGCGGGGCAGAGCGAAGAGGAGATCGCAGGCACGGCACATACCACCGTTGTCGTGGA
>CAZZNC010000051.1:0-5777 GCA_964655405.1 uncultured Anaerolineaceae bacterium
TTCGACGTGCCGGTGGTAGGCATATTGCCGCTTTCGGAAGATGTAGCCTTCAACGGTAGCCGCAACGTTTTTTCGGCGCTCTATCCTGCGCACCCCTGGACACACGCACTCCAAGAAGTCGTAGACGACGTGCTGACGCTCCACGACGAGAAAACCGACATCTGAAAGCTTGCACACGCTAAAGATACGATTGCCCTGTCCCAGAAAACAACGGGGTTATACTTGAAATGCCGCGCGGGTTGGAACAACGCGCGACACATGGAAACGAAAAGGAACGCATCGCATGGCTGCTAAGTGCTGGGTTTGCGGGGAGGATGCCGAGGCGTCGTGCCGCTTTTGCGGGCGCTTCGTGTGCAAAGATCACGCCTCCAAGATGCCGCTTTTTCTGACTGTTTACGTGGGGGCCAACCAAACCCCCAAGGCGATTGTCGTCGCCGACGCGATCTGGTGCGGCACCTGTCGCCCACACCCTGAGCCTATTGCCATGCCCGAGATTTATTGAGTGTTATAGGAAAGGCATCATATCATGCCGAACCTCTACGAGCACCTGCAATCTCAGCTCGGTGACGAAAACGGGCCGCCCAACGGAGGCTTGACCCCGCTTGACCTGGCCGATTTGCCGGACGCACAACGCCGCGTCATGCTTTTCGTGTTGCGGCGGGCGCATCGCGCCGGTGGGAACGTGGATCGTCGGGCACTCAGTGCTGTTTTTTCCGACCGCAAAGCTCTGGCCGACGTGTTGGAAACGCTGGTGCGTCGCGGCTGGCTGATCGCACGCGGCGAGCTGCCCAACCCGCATTACAGCGTCAATTTTCGTCGCAAACGCGCCAGCCGTCTTGACGTGGATTTGTGGACGACTTTGTCCGAGCGGTTGGCGGATGATTCGTAGCCGCCAGCCACGCCAAGCACTCCGCATATACTCACCATGACCCTTGACCCTGCCTTGCACGTCCGGTTAGCACGTTACGTCCCCCGCGATTTGCTCGCACAGTTTCCCGATCCTCAAGCGTTGACGGCGGCCATCCGTCACTTGAACCGTTTGCACCAAGCCCTAGCCTCGTTTTTGCCGCAATACATCGCGGACAACGAGGCGCTGTATACCCAGGAATACGCGGCACAGCGCCCGGGCACCTTTTTGTTCGCGGACGTTTCCGGCTTTACCGCGCTTTCTGAAAAGCTCCAACGTGAAGGCGGACGCGAGGGCACAGAGATCCTAACGCGCGTCATCAACGACTTTTTCGCGCGGATGCTGGAAATCCTTGCCAAGTCCAACGGGCAACTGCTCAAATTTGCCGGCGATGCGCTGGAAGCCTTCTTTCCCACCCCGCGCCGAGGCAACGAAGCGCCGCTTGCCATCCGCACAGGATTGCGGATGCAGCGCGAAATGGTTGCCAACTTCCAGCCGATACGCCATCCCGAATTGGAACGACTCTTTGGGGAGCATGACTTGGCGCTGACCATGTCCATCGGCATTTGCAAAGGGCAGCTTTTCGAGGCGGTGGTCGGCAACGAAATCCAACGCGATTACGTCATCCAAGGGGACTTGCCCGGACAGGCAATGTCTGCTGAGGAAGTCGGCGACCGCGACGATGTGATCATCAGCGCCGACTTGCAAGCGGCCTATGCCGATCAATTCGAATGCGTGCCCGTGAGCGAAGGTTTTTACCGCGTGGTGGACAACTTCGGCGACCAACTCACGGATTACGAGTTCGTCGTACCCCGCCGTCGCCGTCCGAAGACTGTTGCGCTCTTTAATTTGGACGAGGCCGCGTTGATGGAGGACTTGACGCGGCTGCTGGAACGTGTGGAAGGCGTAGCCCGCTTCGTTTCACGAGAGGTGGTAGACCGTCTGGTTGAAGGCAATGGGCACATCGAGCCGGAAAACCGCCCCGCCACCGTGATCTTTGCGCACTTCACCGGCTTTGCTGACCTGCTGGCCGAGTGGGGCGAAGAACAATTGCCGTTGGTGGCTTCGCTGCTGGGACGTTACTACAACCTGATGCGCCGCGCGATTGCTGCCAACGGGGGCGCGCTGACACGCACCGATCCTTACCAACGCGGCGTCAAGATGCTGATCACGTTTGGCGCGCCGGTTGCTCATGCGGACGACCCCGAACGCGCCGTGATGACCGCGTTGGAGATGAACCGCCAATTGGCGAACTTCAACGCGCGGCTGCACGATGAACTGCCGGAAGCGTTGCAACGCGAAATTTACGTTCAGCAGCGTCTCGGCGTCACGCACGGTTTGGTCTATGCGGGCGAAGTCGGGTGGAAATCCCGCCGTGAGTACACGGTCATGGGCGACGATGTGAACCTGGCCGCGCGCCTGATGAGCAAGGGGGAGGCCGGACAGATCCTGATCAGCGAGCGCGTACAAGAGCGCGTTGCGCCACACTTTGAAACCGAAGCGCTGCCCCCTATGCGCATGAAGGGCAAGAGCGCACCGGTGCAAGCATATCTGGTGCGGACAAGTACGGAGACGGTGCAAGGACTTTCCCCCACCTCCGAAACGCCTTTTGTGGGGCGCGATTTGCAAATGCTCTCGTTGACCTATGCGCTGCAACAGGCCAAGCGTCCACGCCGTCGGCAGGCTTTTGCCATCATCGGAGAGGCGGGTGTCGGCAAAACGCGCATGGCAAAACAAGTGGCTCACGAAGCGGACAAAGCAGGCTTTCAGTTGGCCTGGGCAGCCTGTCAATTTCACCATGCGGAAGCGCGCAGTGTATGGGCAACGCTGCTTTTCCAACTTTTGCAATTGGCGCAGGCCAAAAGCGAATTGGCCCAGCGTAAATTGCTCGGGGCACGGCTGCGCGAACTGGAAACGCCGGAACTCGAACCGGTGCTTAGTGTGATGCTTTTCGGCAGCTATCGAGAGACGCAAGAGGTGTTTTCCGAAGCACACGAACCCACCGCACCTACGCCGGAGACAGCCCCTAACGTCTTCGATCTGGCACAGATGGAAGACGCCGCACAAACGTCGGGCATTTGGGGTATGGCGCGGGATCAAATTCTGGCGGCGTTGGCCGCTCAGTCTGCCGAACAAACGCCAATGCCCTCGCTGTGGCAATCGGTGCAGCAGCGCGTCAGCCAGGCCGACAGCATCGTACATTTTCTGCGCGCATATACCGAGCGTATGCCTGCCTTGTTGGTATTGGACGATCTGCACCGCGCCGATGTGCTCACGTTGGAGATTTTGGAGCGCATATTGGCCGAGCTGCCGCGCGCCCACCTGGTGATCTTGGCCGTGTACGAGCCACGCGACACGCTCGATTTGCACATTCGCCGCACGGTGCGGCTCACGGATCTGAACGAAGACGAAACGGAACGGCTGGCCGCGTATTTTCTGGCAACTCACGCGATTGGCGAACGGCTGCGCGCGCTTTTGTGGGAACGCACGCATGGGCGCCCGCTTTTCGTCGAGTCTTTGCTAGAGCTGCTGGATGCCCAAAAGCAGATCGTTTACAAGAATGGCCGCGCCGAATTGCTCCCCGACGCTGACACAACGGCCCTGCCGGACAACATCCGCACGTTGGTCATGAGCCAGGTGGATCGGCTTTCGGCGGACGCACGCGCTCTGTTGCAGATCGCTGCCGTGCTCGGTGAGCAATTTCCGGTGCAAGCACTGTCGGCACTCTGCACGCATTGCGACACGGCACACGTGCAAACTTCGCTGGAAGAGCTGACCCAGCAGAAGCTGGTCGAACCGGCAGGGGAAAACAGCTATCGTTTTCGGCGGGGGTTGGTGCACACAACCGTCTATGAAAACCTGAACCGGTTGCAGCGTTTGGACTTGCACCGCGCGGCGGCTGAGTGGCTACAAAAGCAGCCGGACGCGGAAAGACAGGTCGTGCGCAGCGCCCATCACTGGGTCAAAGGGGGGCTGCCCACGCGCGGCGGAGAACTGCTGACCCAGGCCGCAGAAACCGCAGAAGCGGCGGGCCAAATTGACCGCGCCATCGCGCTTTGTCGTCACGCGCTGGAAATTTTCCCGCACGACGACAACTTACGCGCGCAACTGGAACGCTTGCAGCGGACACAGTAGCCCCTAATGCACGTCGCGCAGCCGTTGCCAAAGCAAAGCACGCAGCCAGCGCCATTCTTCCAAACGCAACCAGGCGGCCATCGCCCCGAAAACCACCACGCCGACTGCCCCCGCCAGCGTGACGATGACCGCATAGGCCAACGTGCCGCCGAAAGGAAGCGCCGTGCCCAGCGCCAGCCCCATCCCATACGTTGCTACGCCCATCACGCCTGCGGCCAACAATGTGCGCCCCGCTGTGCTGAGCAGATGTTGCCGCCCGTAACCGCCCATGCTGCGCGCCAGCAGGTACGCGGCAATGCTGCTGTGTACCAAATGCTTGGATGAGTCCGCCACCATCAGCGCAAAGAAGCTATACCAGCGCACCAGTCCCAGCGCCACCGCCATATAAGCTCCCAGCGCCACCAGACCGATCACGGCGGGCGTCAGCGTGTTTTGCCGCGCGTAAAAGGCGAAAATCAGCAGCAGATCCAATGCGGCGAAAGGCAGACCCACCAGATAGAAGCGCAATGCCAATGCTGTGATCGCCGTGTCTCCGGCGCCAAATTTGCCGTGCTGGAAGATCAGTCCGATCACCGGCTCGGCAAGCACAAAAAGCCCCACCGCCGCCGGAATGATCAGCACAATTGCCAACCGCAACCCACGCCCCAACGTGTCACGGAAGGCTTGCGAAGCCACCGCACCGGCTGCAGCTTGGCGCGAAAGTGTCGGCAAAATCGCCACCGAGATCGCAATCGCCACCAGCCCCTGCGGGAACTGGATCAGCGTGGTGGCCCAAGTCATGTACGAGATGCTGCCCTCGCCGGTGCGCGAAGCCAAATTGTAGCTGAAGGGGCGGTTGATCAACACGTCCAACGCCAACGACGCCATCACCGGCAAATACAGCAGCGCGATCCGTCGCACGCCCGGGTGATGCAGCGCGCCGCGCAGCCGCAGCCGTATATGCGCGTCACGCAACCCCGGCCCCTGGAGCGCAAGTTGCGCCAGCGCGCCCAGCAGCCAACCGATGGCCGCTGCCGTAATGCTGAGCGATCCTGCAAAGAGTAGCGTGGCCGCCACAATGGTCGCGTTGAAGACGGTGGAAGCAAAAGCGGGCCAGGTAAAGCGTCGCAACGCATATAGCAGGCCAGAAAGCACCGCAAAAACGCTCAGGAACATCAGTGCGGGGGCCGTCACGCGCAAAAGCACGGTGGCTTGGGCGATCACTTCCGGCGTCGCTTCGTCGCTGGCAACCAAGCCGATTACCTGCGGCGCGAGCAATTCCAGAGCCAGCACCAACACCGAAAGCGCCACCACCACGATCCCCAACAGCGCGTTGACCAGTTCCCACAGTGCGCGGCGGTCTTTGTGCGCCGCGTATTCGCTGAGTACCGGCACGAGCGCCGAATTGACATGCCCGCCGATCAGTAGATCGTAGAGACTGCGCGGCACGATGATCGCCAAATTGAAAGCGTCCACAGCAGCCCCCGCGCCGAAGAGGTGCGAAAGAATGATCTCGCGCACCAATCCGAGCGTGCGGCTGGTTACATTGCCTAACGCGATGACGCCGGTGGCGCGCGCCATGTTTTCCGACGGGGCCGCTTCGGCGACTACATCGAGCGGGTCGGCGGCGAGCGCTTCACTGCGAGCTGTTTCCATGCGAAAAATAAGCCTGTTTTCGACGCGACGTACCCAGAAAAACGCCCGCTTACTCTACCGAAGAGCACTCAAACCCGCCAGGGGCAGGGTGGACGCGGGG